>JBMLQZ010000255.1:0-2212 GCA_049241285.1 Chitinophagaceae bacterium
CAGTGCTTCAGACAATGGCTGGAGTGCTCTTGTTTACAACGGAACCGATTTTTATCATACCAAACAATACAACGTACGTATTGTAGATAGAGTTGGTAGTGGAGATAGTTTTGCCAGTGGCTTAATTTATGGATTAGTAACTGGTATGTCAATGGCCGATGCTGCTGAATTTGGTGTAGCAGCAAGTGCTTTAAAACACACTATTCCTGGCGACTTAAACCATGCAACACTTAATGAAGTGAAAGAGCTGGTAAAAGGCGATGGAAGTGGACGTGTTCAACGCTAGTTTGCTTTGTTTGTTGATTATAACCTAATCCGTCTAGCAATTTTTTGCAATGGCGGATTTTTTTCTTTTTTGTTCACGAGCATTCGTAACAATATTCAACACCATAGGCGTCGCACTCTTGTACAGCAAAACATTATTCAACAATTTCCATTCATTCAAAAAATATATTCATTATGATATTAGATCACTTAAACAATTCTAGCAAATACATTCAGTTACATCCATTATTTGCACAAGCTTTTGAGTATATAAAAAATACCGATTTACATGCAGTTGAAATTGGTAAGTACGATATTGCTGAAGGCCTAAAAGCCATTTATTCTGATAAAAAAGGAATTACAGCAGCAGAAAGTGATGCAAAATTTGAATGCCATAACAAGAACATAGATATACAAGTTTGCATTCGTGGAAAAGAAACCATTGGCTGGAAATCTAGAGGCACTTGTAGCCAATTAAAAGGCGAATACAATGCTGAAAAAGATGTTAGTTTTTATGCAGATGCTCCAGATATGTATTTTGGTTTAACAGACAATCAATTTGTAATATTTTATCCTGAAGATGTGCACAGTCCAATGATTAATGTAAATGATGAACCCATTAGAAAATTGGTAATTAAAGTGGCTTTATAATTTCAGTATACATCATTACAAAAAAGCGGCTATTGAATGGTTCATTCAATAGCCGCTTTTAATGTAGAAGCATATTTAAAGCTTACCCTTCATAATTTCTTCCACTACATTAGGATCTAATAAAGTGGTTACATCACCTAAATTACTGGTTTCTCCTTCAGCTATTTTACGCAAAATTCTACGCATAATTTTACCGCTACGTGTTTTAGGCAAACCACTAACAAATTGAATTTTATCTGGCTTTGCAATTGGTCCAATAATACGAGATACGGTATGCAAAATATCTTTTCTAGTCAACTCATCATCACTATGCATATTATTGTTAATTACAAATGCGTATATACCTTGCCCTTTAATATCATGAGGGTAACCAACCACTGCACTTTCTACTACACCAGCATGCATATTAATAGCATTTTCTACTTCTGCTGTGCCAATTCTATGTCCACTTACATTTAATACATCATCAACTCTACCAGTAATTCTATAAAAACCATTTTCATCTTTCAACGCCCCATCACCTGTAAAATATAAGTTTTCATACGTTGCAAAGTAATTGGTTCTGCAACGTTCATGATCTCCCCAAGTTGTTCTTAAAATAGCTGGCCAAGGTGCTTTAATACATAAGTTACCTTTCATTAAACCATGCTCATCCTTCTCTGTAACTTCTTCACCTTTTTCATCTACTAATATGGGTTGAACACCAGGCATCGGTAAAGTAGCCCAGCTAGCTTTAGCAGGTGTAATTCCTGCTAAATTCGATATTAAACATCCACCTGTTTCTGTTTGCCACCAAGTATCTACAATTGGGCATTTCCCTTTTCCAATATGCTCATCATACCAATGCCATGCTTCTTCATTAATTGGTTCACCTACGGTTCCTAACACTTTTAAAGAAGACAAATCTTTTCCTTGTAAAGGCTCTAATCCAAAGCCCATCAAACTTCTAATAGCTGTTGGTGCTGTGTATAAAATATTTACTTGATGCTTATCTACAATATCCCAAAAACGCCCAGCATTTGGCCATGTAGGCACACCTTCAAACATTAAAGAAGTGCCACCTGCACTCAATGGACCATAAACAATATAACTATGTCCTGTAATCCAACCTATATCTGCTGTACAAAAGTGTACATCGCCTTTTTGATATTGAAAAGCATTTATAAATGTGTAATTCGTCCAAACCATATAACCAGCACTACTATGTACAACACCTTTCGGCTTGCCAGTACTTCCACTTGTGTATAAAATAAACAAAGGATCTTCTGCATCCATTTCAACCGCAGGAAAAGAAACT
>JBMLQZ010000255.1:2222-5257 GCA_049241285.1 Chitinophagaceae bacterium
CCATTTCATCTTCCCACCATAAATCTCTTCCTTTTATCATTGACACAGGTGTTCTTGTTCTGGTATACACAATTACTTTTTTAATGGTTCTATTCCCAATTAAAGCATCGTCAATTACATTTTTTAAAGGAATTACTTTTTCGCCTCTATAAGCACCATCACAAGTAATAATATAATCTGCTCCAGCATCATGTAATCTATCAGCAATACTTTGTGCTGAGAATCCTCCAAAAATTACGCTGTGTATGGCACCAATTCTTGCACATCCTAAAACTGCATATGCTAATTCAGGAATCATTCCCATATAAATACAAACTCTATCTCCTTTTTTTACGCCGTTGTTGGTTAGCATTTGTGCTACTTGACATACACGTTTATGCAAGCGATTGTACGTTACTACACGTACTCTTTCATCAGGATGATTGGGTTCCCAAATAATTGCAGGCTTATCACCCATAGTTTCTAAGTGCCTATCAATACAGTTTTCGGTAATATTAAGTTTTGCACCGCCAAACCATTCAATTTTAGGCTCTTTAAAATTCCAATTCAACACCTTATCCCACTTCTTTCTCCAAACAAAGTTTTCTGCAATTGTTGCCCAGAAGGTTTCTGGTTGTTCAACACTTTCTTTATACGCAGTTTGATACGCCTCGAATGATTGAATTTGATACGGATACGACATACTTCGTTAGATTGTTTGTTAATTATTTTGGGCGATGAAGGTAATTGGATGAATTGATAAATAAAAGTTGAAATTTTATGAAATATTCAATTAATTCCGTGAAAAGAGTTTTAGATTCGCAAGACTCTTATCAGAATCTTGTTATTTACCAAATCTAACGTTGCTTTATGGAATTAAACAAAAGTGCCATCAGAAAAGTGATTGGTGCATCATCAATGGGTACCTTAATTGAATGGTACGACTTTTACATTTTTGGAAGCTTAGCCCCTATTATTGCTGCACAGTTTTTCCCAAAAACAAATCCTACTGCTGCTTTGCTTAGCACTTTGGCTACGTTTGCTGCTGGTTTTATTGTAAGGCCATTTGGAGCTTTGGTTTTTGGGAGATTAGGTGATATTGTTGGAAGAAAATATACTTTTTTACTTACACTTGTTTTAATGGGTGGTTCTACGTTTGCTATTGGTCTTGTTCCATCATTTGAAAGTATTGGTTATGCTGCCCCTATTCTTGTTTTGTTACTACGATTAATTCAAGGTTTGGCTTTGGGTGGTGAATATGGCGGTGCCGCTACCTATGTTGCTGAACATGCACCTGAAAATAGACGAGGCTATTATACCAGTTGGATACAAACTACAGCAACAATGGGTTTGTTTGTATCGCTTGGTGTTATATTACTTACCAGAAGAAGTTTAGGTGTTGATGCATTTAATAGTTGGGGTTGGCGTGTTCCTTTTTGGGTTTCAATAGCATTGGTAATACTTTCCATTTATATAAGATTGAAGATGAATGAAAGCCCTTTATTTAGTAAAATGAAGGCAGAGGGAAAAACATCTACCAACCCTTTAAAAGAGAGCTTTGGAAAAAAGCAAAATTTAAAAATGGTTTTATTGGCCTTATTTGGTGCAACTATGGGTCAAGGGGTAGTTTGGTATACTGGCCAATTTTATGCTCAAAGTTTTATAGAAAATGTTTGTAAAGTAGATTTTGAACAAAGCAGAACCATACTTATATGGGCTATTGTTTTTGCAACACCATTTTTTGTGGTATTTGGTGGCTGGAGTGATAAAGTAGGCAGAAAATGGATAATGCTTGTAGGAATGCTTTTAGCAGTGGTTACTTACAAACCTTTATTTGGTTTATTGGTAACTATTGCTGATGAAACACAGTCTACAACTATTCAAGCTCAGCATAAAACAGAAGCTATTTCTTATAAGGTTGAAAATAAGGAAGCATTTGTTAGAATTATTAAAGAAACCAATGTGTATAACAATGGAATTACAATTGTAAAAACACAAAAAGATTCAACAGATATTGAAAGTTTACAATATGCATCGCCTGTTCCTTTAGGCGCTATCAAAACATTAGATAATACTGGTTATTGGAAAATGATTTTGATTGTGTTTGTAATGATTATTTATGTAACCATGGTTTATGGCCCCATTGCTGCTTTTTTAGTAGAAATGTTTCCTACAAAAATTCGTTACACATCAATGAGTTTACCTTATCATATTGGTAATGGTGTTTTTGGTGGTTTAACGCCTTTTATTGCCACTTTACTTTCTACTATTTACACAAATGACAAACTTGCTGGTTTGGCTTATCCTATTGTAGTAGCAACTATTTGCTTAATAATTGGAGCACTCTACATTAGTAATAAAAAAGCCATTAGTAACGATTAATTTACTTTTAAACTTACAATACAATGAACGTGATAAAAAAATATTTAGGCTTAGTTTGGCTTTTATTAGGACCAATAAGTTTGTATTATTTAATTTCAACAGCATCAACAGAAATTACTAAAAAACCAGACATTGATACTAAAATTCAGTGGGGTATTTTTATTGGCATTTTTATTCCGATTGCTATTGGATTAAGCATTTTTGGCTGGTATGCACTTCAAGGAGAATATGATGAAGTAGATGCTGAAAATATTTAGCTTATTACTTTTTAAAACGATTAAATTTTGGTAATTTATTAATTGGATAATTACTTAAACAGTTTTTAATGGAATACAATAGCATCATCACATCTTTGTTTAATGGCTAAAGAAATGAGTTACATTTGCCTTTCATTTTTTTGAGCAAGTATGTCAATAACAGTAAAAGGCTTAACAAAATTGTATGGTACACAAAAAGCCATCAATAATCTTTCTTTTGAAATTAAACAAGGAGAAATCGTAGGTTTTTTAGGACCAAATGGTGCAGGTAAAAGTACCACCATGAAAATTATTACTGGTTATTTACAACAAGATAGCGGTTTGGTAGATGTTTGTGGAATTTCGGTAAAAGACAACCCTTTACTTACCAAGAATAAAATTGGCTATTTACCTGAGGCTAATCCTTTGTATTTTGAT
>JBMLQZ010000256.1:0-1337 GCA_049241285.1 Chitinophagaceae bacterium
CTTATCAAAAAAATATTGAAGCTGGTGATGCCATAATAGTGGGTGTAAACCAGTTTGTAAATGAAGAAAAAACAACGGTAGAACCGTTTTCTATAAATGATGCTATTCGTTTACAACAAATAGAACAATTACAAGCCTTAAAAGCTACCAGAAATAAAGCGATAGTTACTAGTTGTCTTCAAGCAATACATGATGCAGCAATTAATAACCAAAACCTGATGCCAGTGGTTATTGAAGCTGTTGAAAACTATTGTACACTTGGTGAAATTTCAAACGAATTAAGAAAAGTTTTTGGTGAGTTTAAGGGATAAATTTTTATCTACATAGCCTTTGAATAATGGAAGTATGTTGTGGAAATATGGCTGCTAATTCTGCTGCTTTTGCCATTTCAAAATCTTCGAAATCGAAACCTGGGGCAACGGTGCAACCAACAAAACTAAAGTTACTGTTAGGGGCAGGTTCACTGGCAAACCAACAATTAGCTGGAACAACTGCTTGAAACACCTCTCCTTTTTCAAACTGATTGCCAAGTTGTATAATTGAAAGTTCTCCTTGTGGATTAATGACATAAATATGCAAGGTTTCTCCAGCATAAAAATGCCAACATTCATCGCTTTTAATTCTATGAAAAGCAGAAAAATTACCTTTTTCTAGTAAAAAATAAATAGCGGTAGAAACACTTTTATCGCTTGTAAAACTATCTGGCAAAGCAGTTTTATTCACCATAAAAGTACTTCGATATGTTTCTTTATAATATCCTCCTTCAGGATGTGGTAATAATTGATAAAGGTCAACAAGCTGTTTTACTGTTTGCATTTGTTAATAATACCTTTTTTAGAATTTTTATAATGCCTTCTTTTCTTTTATTCCTAATACCTTCTTCAAGAAATTTATGCATTATAAACAACTTGATTATAATGCATAAATAACTTGTTTTGAACGCATAAATTTCTTTGTTTTCAATACTATGTTTTTCTTAAAGATCTACTTGTGTGTAAAATAACCATTTAGTAGGCTTATTAATAGTTGTTTGTTTAGATGTATTATTTTCACACCCATGAACAAAGCACAAGCAGCCGAAACGTATCAAATCAATCTATTGCAATATACGGCAACTCAACAACGATTACTTCAAAAGAAAAATACCATTGCTTGGCTCCGTTTATTTGTTGTAGTTGCTACATCAATATCCATGTATGTTACTTTTTCAGTGCACCCATTTTTATGTGCAAGTATTGCTATGATTGGTGTTAGCATATTTTTAGCTATTGTTAGAATAGATATTTTGAACGAACAAGCAATTGCACATAATGGTTTACTTATACAAATTAATGAAA
>JBMLQZ010000257.1:0-1653 GCA_049241285.1 Chitinophagaceae bacterium
TGCATTAACAGACTGTTTTTGTTTCTTTTTTGCTGCATAAGCCATTGCAGCTTTTCTTACCCATTCACCATTTTCCCAAGCATCTTTTCTTGTTTTTAAGCGTTCGGCATTGCATGGGCCATTACCGTTTACCACATTCCAGAACTCATCCCAGTTTATTTTTCCAAAATTGTAATGCTTATTTTCTTCATTCCATTTCAACTGATCATCTGGTAAAGTCATTCCTAAAATTTTCACTTGCTCAGCACAAACATCCACAAATTTTTGTCTTAGTTCATCATTACTAAATCGTTTAATTTTCCATTGCATGCTAGCAATAGAATTAGGGCTCTCATCATCATTTGGTCCAAACATCATCAAACTTGGCCACCACCATCTATTAATTGCATCTTGACACATTTTTTTTTGTGCTTCTGTACCCTTACTTAAGGTTAATAATATTTCAAAACCTTGGCGTTGATGAAAACTTTCTTCTTTACAAATTCTTACCATTGCCCTTGCATACGGACCGTATGAACAACGACAAAGTGGTACTTGATTCATAATTGCTGCACCATCTACTAACCATCCAATTACTCCTACATCTGCCCAACTTAAAGTAGGATAATTGAATATAGATGAATATTTGGCTTTTCCAGTATGTAATTGATGGTACATTTCTTCTCTACTAATACCTAATGTTTCAGCTGCACTATATAAGTATAAACCATGACCAGCCTCATCTTGAACCTTTGCTAATAAGATAGCTTTTCTTTGTAAAGTTGGTGCTCTTGAAATCCAATTGCCTTCTGGTAACATACCTACAATTTCACTATGAGCATGTTGACTAATTTGGCGAATTAATGTTTTGCGATATTGATCTGGCATCCAATCTTTTGGTTCAACCTTTATTTCTTCTGCTATTTTATTATTGAATTGCTGTTCTAAATCATGTACCTGCATAGCATGCTTATTTGCGAATGGTAAAGTTAAGTAGAAGATTTTTAAAAACTAACGTTTGTTAGGTTTTATTTTTAAAATGTATTCTTTCAAAAATTCTGACCGTTAATATAAAATGCCTTCTAGAATTGATTTTCTAATAAATATCTTCACATTTATGAGGAAGTTATTTTTATCAGTAATCTCTTGTTTTTGTATTGCAACAATTGGTTTAGGACAACAATTGCTTACGCTTGAAAAGGCCATTAATACAGCATTGCAAAACAATTTTGATATACAAATTGCCAAAAACAATGTTTCTATTAGCACAGTCAATAATCATATTGGTGTTGCTGGTGGTTTACCCACAATTACTGGAACTATAACAGATCAAGAGTCGGTTGTTAATATTAATCAACAACTAAATACGGGTACAAAAATTCAGCGAAATGGTGCAGCTAGTAATAATTTGAATGGAAATATAACTGCATCTATGCTGTTATTTAATGGATATAGAGTAGTTACCACAAAAAAGCGTTTGGAAGCCTTGCAATTATTGAGTGAACAGCAACTGAATGCACAAATTCAAAATACAATTGCTAATGTAATGACCCGTTATTTTGATGTTGTAAGACAGCATAATTTTTTGAAAACTACCCTTCAAAGTATTGATGTATCTAAGAAAAGGTTAGAAATTATTGAAACAAGAAAATCTGTAGGATTGGCTAATGATGC
>JBMLQZ010000258.1:0-6663 GCA_049241285.1 Chitinophagaceae bacterium
TACCTGTTAAATTATTCAGAATTCAACTATTTTTTAAGAAAATCATTTGAAAAATGGTGTCTCCTATTCTCAAACAGTTTTTCTTCAGTAAAAAATCGTACAAAAAAATATTCCAACAATACGGGTATTTATTCCCCATTTTACTAGCTGATAGTTCAACCATAAAAAAGTTTACTTTTACGCCCCAGAAACATAAAATAAATACATGAGTAAAATTACAGCTGCCATTACCTGTGTTGGAGGATTTGTACCTGAAACAAAACTTACCAACTTTGATTTAGAAAAAATGGTAGATACCAATGATGAATGGATTAGAACAAGAACTGGTATTTCTGAAAGAAGAATTTTAAAAGAACCAGGAACAGCAACTAGCGATTTAGCAGTGCCAGCCGTTTTAGAAATTTTGAAGAAGAAAAACTTAGATCCTACAGAAATTGATTGTGTTATTTGTGCAACAGTTACACCAGATATGTTTTTTCCTTCTACTGCAAATATTGTATCTGATAAAGTGGGTGCTATTAATGCT
Source organism: Chitinophagaceae bacterium (assembly GCA_049241285.1). Lineage (GTDB taxonomy): Bacteria > Bacteroidota > Bacteroidia > Chitinophagales > Chitinophagaceae > Parasediminibacterium. The sequence goes on from JBMLQZ010000258.1 coordinate 527, forward strand.
TTTGGTTTTGACCTAAGTGCTGCATGTAGTGGGTTTTTATTTGCCTTAACTACAGGTGCTAGTTTTATTGAAAGTGGTAGATATAAAAAAGTAATTGTAATTGGTGCCGATAAAATGAGTGCCATTATCGATTATACTGAACGTAATAACTGTATTATTTTTGGAGATGGTGCTGCTGCAGTTTTATTAGAACCAGATACTGAAGGGTTTGGTGTACAAGATAGCTTATTAAAAAGCGATGGTAGTGGTAAAAACTTTTTACACATGAAAGGTGGTGGTTCATTAAGACCAGCAACAGTTGAAACGGTGCTAGCAAAAGAGCACTACATTTATCAAGAAGGACAAACCGTTTTTAAATTTGCAGTAAAAGGTATGGCCGATGTGAGTGCAGAATTATTGGAAAGAAATGGATTAACAGGCGATGATGTTACATGGTTAGTACCACACCAAGCCAACTTAAGAATTATTGATGCTACTGCTAATAGAATGGGATTACCAAAAGAAAAAGTAATGGTGAATATAAGCCGTTATGGAAACACTACAGCAGCTACCATTCCTTTATGCTTGTGGGATTGGGAAAATCAATTAAAGAAAGGCGATACACTTGTTTTGGCTGCTTTTGGTGGTGGATTTACTTGGGGTGCTACACTTATTAAATGGGCTTATACAGCAGAATAATTTGTTTTTAATTTTGTTGAACGCTATTCGGCTAAATTGCTTGAATAGCGTTTTTTATTTCTATTATAAATGGTATTACTACTGCTACTACTTATATTTACTTTTGATATTTAGTTTAATAACATCTTTCTTCATCATAGAAAATACACACATGCATTCTTCAAAATTTCCATTAACTGGTATTAGTTCTGTGGCTATTCATTCTGCCGATAACAATCATGAATCTTCTTCTCATTTAACGCCTATTTATGCAACTTCAACTTTTACATTTGACACAGCTGAACAAGGGATGCAACGCTTTATGGGCAACGAACCTGGCTACATTTATAGCCGTTGGGGCAATCCTACATTTACAGTTGCAGAACAAACAATAGCCGCTTTAGAAGCATTTAATTTGTTCAACGAAGACGAATCTCCACTACAATTAAAAGCTTTGTTGCATGCAAGTGGACAAGCTGCTATGGCTTCTATGTTTTTAAGTCAATTAGAAGTGGGTGATGCTGTATTATCTCATTTTAGTTTGTATGGTGGCACTCATGAATTAATGCATAAAGTATTGGGTCAAAGTGGTATACAAACCATTATTGCAGATCTTAGAAATTTGGATATTTTAGAAGAAATCATTGCTAACAATCCTGCTATTAAATTGGTTCATATAGAAACGCCTGCAAATCCTACCATACAATGTGTAGATATTGCTGCTGTAACTGCTGTTGCCAAAAAACATGGATTATTGGTTACTGTTGACAACACTTTTGCTACACCTTATTTACAACAACCATTTAAGTATGGAGTAGATTTTGTATTTCATTCAACTACTAAATTTTTAAATGGTCATGGTAGTGCTATTGGTGGTGTTTTAGTGGGAAAAGATATAGAATTAATGAAGAAAAAAGTATGGAAATGGCATGCTTTATTGGGTGGAAATGCCAATCCATTCGATGCATATTTACTGATTCAAGGAATGAAAACCTTAGAAATTAGAATGGAAAGACATTGTGAAAATGCCATGAAAGTGGCTCATTTCTTAGAACAACATCCTGCTATTGAACATGTAAATTATACGGGGTTAACTTCTCATCCTGATTACGAAATTTCAAAGAAACAAATGCGTCATCCTGGACCAATGATGAGCTTTGAATTAAAAGGTGGATTAACTGCAGGAAAAGCGTTTATTGATAAACTACAAATGTGTGTTCGTGCCGTTTCTTTGGGTACTGTAGATACATTGGTTTCTCATCCTGCAAGTATGACGCATTTTGGTGTGCCAAGAGAAGAACGTATTAAATATGGCATTACTGATGGATTGATTAGAATGAGCGTTGGCATGGAAAATATTGCCGATATTTTAGCTGATTTAGAACAAGCTTTATCTTAAAAAAACTCATAGAATGATTACGATAAGAAGAGCCATAGAAACTGATTGTGAAAGAATTATTGAGTTGGTAAAAGAATTGGCTAAGTACGAAAAAGCACCTCAAGAAGTAACCGTTTCTCTTCAACATTTTAAAGAAAGTGGCTTTGGAAAAAACCCTGTTTGGTGGGCTTTTGTAGCAGAAGAAAATGGAACTATACAAGGATTTGCTTTGTACTACATTCGTTTTAGTACATGGAAAGGTCAATGCTTGTATTTAGAAGATTTATTGGTTACAGAACAAATGAGGGGAAAAGGAATGGGTAAATTATTGTTTGATAAATTATTGGAAGAATGCAAAGAAAAAGGATTTAAAAGAATGGTATGGCAGGTACTTGAATGGAATGAACCTGCCATTAACTTTTATAAAAAATACAATGCCACTTTAGACCCTGAATGGATGAATGGAATTATAGATTTGTAAAAATTACGCTCTAATACTTTTCATACAATTCATTCACGAATGCTTCCACAGAACGCCTTACCGTTGTTGCACTTGTTTGGTGATTGTTTACCAAGATAGAAAATACCAAGGTTTGTTGTTTCTTAGTAATTAAATAGCCGCTTAAAGCAACTTGGCCGCTTAATGTTCCTGTTTTGGCAAATATTTTTCCTTCTAAATTTTTATAGTAATTAGATAAAGTTCCATCGTTACCTGTAGGTAAAATAGTGGTAATTCTTTGCCACTGAATTTTATCTTTCATTTTTAAAAGCACCCAAACAAAATCTTCCGGTGTTATTAAATTGTATCTACTCAATCCACTTCCATCTACCCATCTTGGTGCTTGTGGCAAATCTTTAAAATCGGTTTTTAACAACGTATCTATCAATTGTGCTTCATTCAATTGTTGTAGAAGTTTCTGACTCGTCATTAATAAAGTTTGTTCAGCATAAAAATTATCGCTTCTATGCATTAATGGTTTTAGTAAAGAATCGAGTGGTTGTGAAGCGATTGTATAGCTACGTACTGGAGTTTCTTGAACTAATTTAGAAGCCAATAGTTCAATTGATTTTCCCGTTACTTCAGATAATAATTCTAAGCTTAACTGAGCAGATGTAATAAAAGGAACTTCTACTACCCTTTTCACTTTTCCTGTATTAAATAGGGTAAATGTATTGGCACTTAAACTTCTATCTACTCTACTCACCAAACCATCGGTTTTTGTATTGGTAAACTGTATAAATTTTTCACTAGAAAAATTCTTAGGTAATACTTGTAGGCTATCTTTTTTTCCGGCAAATCGAACTACATTTCCATAAATAGGCATGGCACTTTTTTCAACCATATAATCGGCATCATAATCGTTCCAAGCCCAACCATTTCCCCAATGTTTTGTACGCCAATTACTAGCATCTATAACAATTGGTTTTGTTGTATTTTGAATAAACGAAACAACAGGATGATGACTAAAATCTGTATGCAATAAAGTAGGGTCACCTGTGGGCTTAAGTACTAATCTATTGGAAAATTCATTCACTTCTAAGCCAATAATACTATCACCTAAATGTTTTAAAGCGGCATAACAAGTAAATATTTTTGTATTACTTGCAGGAACAAAATATTTATTTGACTGATAACTATATACTTGTTTTTGTGTGGTAGCATTGTATACACTAATGCCTATATGGGCTTGTTGTAAAGCCTGTTCTTTAAAAACAGTTTTCTGCGCAAATTTTGTTACTTTCTGTTGGTTTGAACAAGCAATTGCCAATAAACACAAACCGATAAAATATAGGTTCTTAAACAGTAAACGTGTATGTAAGAATTGCATGGTATACAGTTTAAAATAAACTTACTGGTTTTATAATTCAATAAACAAATGCACAGTTAGAGTTCATTTTTATTAGCTCTTGGAGACATAGAAATAATGAGTACTGGAAGCAACACTAAGTTGGTTAAAGTACCTACAACTAACGTAAGAGATGTTAACCACCCTAAAGCAATGGTACCTCCAAAACTGCTAAAACAGAAAATAATGAACCCTGCAATTAATACCAATGAAGTGTAAATAATACTAATGCCAGTTTGCTTAATTGTTTGCACCAAAGTATGTTGCACAGAATAATTATAGTGTGGCAATTCTTGCTTATAGTTAATTAAAAAACGAATAGTAACATCTATTGCTATACCTAATGCAACGCTAAACACCAATACTGTAGAAGGTTTTAGCGTAATGCCTACCCAACCCATAATGCCTGCTGTAATTACCAATGGAATTACATTTGGAATTAATGAACAAACCAATATTCGAAATGAACGAAACAGATAGAGCATACATAATGCTATTAACAAAAATGCCCAAAAAATACTTTCCTGTAAGCCTTTTATTATAAATCTAGACCCTTCTAAAAACGTAACACTGCTACCTGTAAATTTTACCGTGTAAGCTGCAGTATCAAAAATTTCTTTGCTTTTTTGTTCAAAATCGTTGAGCAAAATAGGTAGTTGTTGGCTACCAATATCTTTCATGTTTACGGTAATTCTTGCTACACTTTGATTGCTGTCGATAAACTTATTCATTAAACGAAGTGCAGCATTATTTTTTTGAGCACTATCTCCAGTTTTTGAACTAATATAACTTCCTAAAAAAGCCATATCAACATCAGCAGGCGTATTATAGCTCATACTATCACCATCAAAATAGGCTTGTTTTGCAAATTTTAATCCTTCTACAAAACTTAATGGCCTTCCTGTTTCAGGTTTTGCACTAATGTATTCAGCAAACTCATCTATTTTATTAATTGGTCTAGTATTTCTAATTAAACCCTTTTTCTTTTTTGTATCGATGGTAATTTCTAAAGGCATTACACCTTCAAAGTTTTGTTCAAACCATTTTAAATCGGTATAAATTTTATCTTTCTTAGGCAAATCATCTACTATAAAACCTTCACTCTTCAATTTAAATAATCCCACTACTGCAAATGCAGTTATAGCAATGGTTACAATGTATACCCACTTTGCATGATGAAAAGCCCAACGTTCTATTTTTATTAATACATTTTCTAAAAAACGATTGTCTAAATATTGAATATGTCTTTGCTTAGGAGCAGGTAAATAACTTAAAACTGTTGGAATAAAAATTAAAGAAATCACAAACAACAACATAATATTTATACCACTTACAACACCAAACTCTTTTAACAATGCACTTCGTGTAAATGCAAATACAGCAAAACCTATAGCAGCTGCAATATTGCAGAAAAGCGTAACAATGCCCATTTTACCAATCATGGTTTTTAAAGCTTCTTCTTTGTTGCCGGTAGCTTTATAAGCAGCATGATATTTATTGAGAAAGTAAATACAATTAGGTACACCAATCACTACAATTAATGGTGGAATTAATGCCATTAATAAGGTAATATTATATCCAAATAACACCATTGTAGCCAAGCTGCATACAACACCCATACCTACCACTAACAAACTCATAATAGTAGCACTAATACTTCTAAAAAATAGTAGTAATGTAATAGCTGAAAGCAGAAAAGATCCTAATAAAAGATAGTTCATTTCTACTTTAATTTTATCGCCAATAACAGTTCGTAAATACGGCAATCCACTAATATGTGTTGTTATACCTGTTTGCTTTTCGAATGCCTGTATTGGCTGTAATATAGATTGTATAAGCCTTGTACGACTTTTACTATTAATGGTATCTTTATTTACACCAATACCAATAAGATAACTATTGGTTGCAGGATTGTACAATAAACTTCTATAAAAAGGTAAGTTTTGAAACACCAATTTATCGCTATCTAAACTTTGTTGATTGCTATAAGGTGCATGAAAAATGGGTGTTGGCTTAAAACGTTTTAATGCTGTGTCATTTACTAAATCTAGTGCTTGAGGAACGCTTAATACATCGGTAACATCTGGCACAGCTTTTAGCTGATTATGCAATTGTGCTACTGCATTAAATACCTCTTTCGAAAAAAATTGTGGATGTTCAATACCCACAACTACCGTTCCTCCATCGTCGCCAAATTGTTGCTTAAATGCTTGAAATTCTTGATATTTAGGATTATCTGTAGGAATGGCTCTTGT
>JBMLQZ010000259.1:0-3260 GCA_049241285.1 Chitinophagaceae bacterium
GTTTTTGTTGTGATTTGCTGTTTACTGTTGCTCAAAGTTTTCTTCTCTTATTCTCCAACCCACTGAAGCCGAAGGGAATATACCATTTCTAATGCTATCTGGAAATTTGCTAGAACCATCTCTTCTTACATTTAATTCTAATAAATATTTTTTATTAAATACATAATTCACTCTTGCAAAAACGGATTCTACTGCATCTTCTTGTGCATTACCAGATACAGTAGGATTTAATAAACCACCACCATCAAATTCTTGTATTGAATTATTTGGAAAAGCTTGTAAAGAGCCAGCAAAACCATCGGTTCTATTGAAAATAGCTGAGTGACCTAAGAGCACAGATACTTCATGTTTTTGGGCGAATATTTTATTGAATCGAAGAATATTTTCTGCCAATAATCTATAACTAAATGTTGTGTTATTTCTTAAAGTATTTACTAAGGTTTGCCCTACAATATTATTCGCCCAATCATAAGTAGCATTCGTTGGGCTAAAATCTGAAACATTTGTATTATTTACATTAATACTTCCGCTTGTTTCAAAAGATAGATTTTTATGTAACTGCACTTTTAAGCCAATTCGTTGAGAAACATTGATTTGATCGCTTCTATAATCTCCTAAAACGCCTCTTAAAATAGGATTAGTAATTGGTAAGCTTGCATTTACTTTTAAATAAGAGCCATCTACAGTTCCATATACGCCATTCGAATAATATACAGGAACAGTAGGAGCGGAACGTTGAAATTGATTGATTATACCTGTTTCACCTGTAATTGCATTTGGTCCGTTACTAGGGCCTTTAAATACAGCCCAAAAAGCATTTGTAACGCTTGATAGTGTGAGCCAATTGGTAATATTTGAGTTGATATTTAACCCTAAATTATAACGTTCGGCTTTAAATTTTCCTTGTACAACTGCCCCTTGATTAAGATATCCCAATGAAGCACGGAAAGATGTTTTTCCACCGCCTCCAGAAAATGCAATATAATGGTTTTGAATAGGGGCAGGTTTCAATATCTCGTCACTCCACTTTGTATTAGTGTATCTATCTCGGTCGGTTCCGTTTCTAATCGCTTCTATTTCTGCTGCTGAGTATCGAATAGCAGCCGTTGGGCCATTTGTGTTTATGTCTCTTTCATTTCTTAGCAAAGCAAAATTTACTGCATCTAAATATTGAGGAACTACTGTAACTTCTTGACGACCAAAGTAGTTGTTATAAATTACACTAGACGTACCAACTTTTCCTTTCTTGGTAGTTACCACAATTACACCATTTGCTCCTCTTGCTCCATAAATTGAAATAGAGGATGCATCTTTTAGTACAGAAATAGTTTCTATATCTGCTGGTGATAAACTGTTAAATACATCCATGCTAGAGTACTGTATGTTATCTATAACTACCAAAGGAGTAGCATTTCCAAAAGTTCCTACACCACGTATGGTTACACTAGACTCATCAGTACCGGGTAAACCACTTGCTTGTGTAAGTTGTACTCCTGAAAATCTGCCGTACATTAATTGCCCAGTATTGGTAACAGGTTGATTAACTGTTTCATCAAATTTTACCGTTTGGGCAGATCCTGTTTGATTAATTTTCTTTTGTGTGCCATAACCAACTACTACTACATCTTCTAAATTAGAAACTATTGGCTCTAGTTTAATTACTTTTATAGAGCTATTCCATATTACAGTGGCTGTTTGAAAACCCACTCCAAAAATTTGAAGCACAGGATTTTTATTAGGTGTTTGTAAAGTGAAAACACCTTTGTCGTTCGTAGAAGTTCCCTTCTTTGTTTTTAACTCTACAACCGAAATGCCAAAAAGTGGTGTACTATCTGCACTATTTACAACCGTGGCTTTAATGGTTGTGTTTTGTGAAAAAATTGCAGAACTAAATAAGAAAAAGGTTAAGCAGGTTGAGACTGTTTTAAAGAACAGTAGTTTGGAAAATGCAAGCATTGTTAGTGTATTTATTTAAAAACACTAAATAACTAACATTATTTAACAATTAATAGAGTAGTTGCATCAAAATAGCGGTGCATTTAGTTCAATGAAAAATTAAGCCTCAAAAGAAATGAAAAGCCATCATATAATGATGATTTTTATCTTAAAAATGGCTTACTTACAATAACTGTATTTTATTTACTTACAGATTTTATTGAATCGGCATAGTACATAGGGTTTTTTATGGGTGTTTTAGAATTGTTTTTTTCAAGCCAATTAAATAGCGTTTGCTTTAATGCAATTGCATCTTTTTTATACTGTAATGCTATATTGTTTTTTTCGCTGCTATCTACTGATAAATTAAACAGCTCTACTTCTTTTGTTTCATAAAAATAAATCAATTTGTAATTTCCCTTACGTATTGCAGCACTTGGCTTTCCTCCTTGATTACTATAATGAGGGTAATGCCAAAATAATGTTCTGTTTTGGCTTCTCGGTTGTTTTAATAAGGTAAAAATATCATCACCATCAATGTCTTTATTTTTTACATAATGCTTGTTTATTGCTTTAGCAATAGTTGGATAAAAATCTGCTGTTGTGGTAGTAACATCAGATGTTATGCCAGATGTGATTGCTTTTTTCCAATACATAATTAAAGGCACTCTTATACCACCTTCATAAAGCCAACCTTTTCCTGCTCTTAGATTTCCATTTACTGTTGGGCTGCCTTCTGCAGTACTTAAGCCTCCATTGTCTGATGTAAACATGATGAGTGTATTCTCATCCATTCCTTGTAAACGAAGTGTTTCTATTATTCTACCAATATTCCAATCCATATTTTCAATCATTGCTGCATAAGTTGCATTGCTTTGTATGGTTCTTCTTTTCCAATCTTTTTCAAATTGCATCCATGCTTCATCTTTTGTAAACACATCTTTTTGTTGAATATTTAATTGTTGTTGTTTTTTGATGTATTTATCTATTAAAGCTTTGGGTGCTTGTAAAGGATTGTGAACGGCATACATTGAATAAAATAAGAAGAAAGGATTTTGTTTGTTTGATTTAATGAATTCAATACTTTCATTGGTTAATCTATCTGTTAAATATTCTCCACTAGGGCCATCTTGTAAAACAGGATTTTTATATGGCGTAAAATATCCACCAGTACTATCATTAATTTTTCCATTGGGGCCACCTTTACTCCAAGCACCTACATTTATTTGAAACCCCTGTTTATCTGGCCAAAATTTAGCTTCTTCTCCCAAATGCAATTTACCTGCAATCATTGTTTTATAGCAGTTTTGTACAGCATATTCAGC
>JBMLQZ010000260.1:0-3845 GCA_049241285.1 Chitinophagaceae bacterium
GGCTTTGCAACGTGGTATATCATCGGTAGAGTTAGCAAAATTAAGAGCAAGATTGTCTTCTGCCGGCACCTCTATTTCTAACAAATCAGTTAACACTATTCTCAAGTCATCAGGCAGAGGAATTGATAGTTCCTTATTATCAGTTCCTTATGTACCAGAAAAAAATCAACTGAATACTGTTTTTGGAAGTGAATTGTTCAATAATCCAACACCCATTTTTGAACCCAATTTAAGAATTGCTACACCCAAAAATTATAGCTTAGGTCCAGATGATGAACTTGCTATTGATATTTTTGGATACCAAGAAGCTAATTATCGGTTAACGGTTTCCCCAGAGGGTAGCATCAATATTCCATACATTGGTATCATTCCTGTTGTTGGTTTAACAGTAGAGCAAGCAACAAAACGAATTAAGGATAAAATGACCAGAAATGGTTACGCAGGATTGGCAAATGGGCAAACACAACTGCAAGTAAGTATTGCTAAAATTAGAAGTATAAAAGTTACTATAATTGGTGAAGTAAAAAAACCAGGTTCTTATAGTATTTCATCTTTATCAACCTTATTTAATGCATTGTATGTTGCTGGTGGACCCACACAAAAGGGTTCTTTTAGACAAATTGAATTGATTCGAAACAATAAACTGCTATTAAAATTAGATGCTTACGATTTTTTATTAAAAGGCGATCAAACAAATAATGTACGATTAACTGACCAAGATGTTATACGTATTCCATCAGCAGTAGCACAAGTAACATTGGTTGGTGAGGTAAAACGAAATGGAATTTTTGAATTATTACCCAATAATAATTTACAACAACTTATTGATTTTGCTGGCGGATTTACAAACGATGCATACACTGCTTCATTTCAAGTAAAACAAGTAACCGAAAAAGAGCGAAGAATAAAAGATATTGCCAACTCAGGTTTGGCAACCTATTTTCCTAAAAAAGGTGATTCTATTTTTATTGGTAAAATTTTAGATCGTTACAATAATAGTGTTTCCATTAAAGGTGCTATTTACAGGCCTGGAACTTATGAATTAGAAGAAAGATTAACGCTGCTACAACTTATTCAAAAAGCAGAGGGGTTAAAAGATGAGGCATTGAAGGAAAGAGGTATCATTATAAGAACTAATGAAGCAGATTTAAGTAAACAAATTATACCCTTTGATGTGAAAGGAATTGTGAGTAAAGCAGCTATTGATATTCCTTTAAAGAAAAATGATGAAGTAGTTATTGGTTCTGCCGATACCTATCAAGAAAAGTTTACTTTAACACTTGAAGGAGAAGTTAAGAAAACTGGTGTTTTCCCTTATTTTGAAGGAATTACATTAAGTGATTTACTTTTCTTAGCAGATGGATTTACAGATGCTTCTGCAAATAAAAAAATTGAAATTGCTAGAAGAGTGAATAATGATACAGGAAGTGCTAAGAATGAGATAGCTATTGTTCTTGAAGCATCTGCTAGTAAAGATTTAAGAATTAGTGGTAATGATGTTGTGTTAAAACCTTGGGATTTAATAGTAGTACGTAAAAAGCCATCTTATCAAGAACAAATATCCATTAAAGTGGAAGGAGAGGTTAAATATCCTGGTAATTATGTATTAACAGAAAAAAATGAAAGAGTAAGTAGTTTAATTCAACGTTCAGGTGGATTAACACCTCTAGCTTTTAGAGAAGCAGCTAGTTTAATTAGAGTAAATGCTTTACTGGATAATGAAGACAAAGAAGAAAGAATAAAAAGAATACAAAGACAAACAAAAGATACTAGTTTGGGTTTGGTAAATGAATATGTAAAACCAACGGTAAAAGTAGGGTTAGATCTTCAGAGAATTTTGAATAATCCTAATAGCGACGATGATGTTATTTTACAAGAAGGAGATGTTTTAGTTATTCCAAAACAAAAGAATGAGATTAGAGTAAGTGGAGAGGTAATGATGCCTTCAGAAATTGTATTCAAAGAAAAAGAATCATTACAATATTATATTAATAAAGCTGGTGGATTTACTGATAATGCAAGAGCAAAAAAATTGTATGTTTTGTATCCTAACGGTGCTGCTAGTAAAATAAAAAGATTTTTATTTTTCAAGAAATATCCTACTATCACTGCTGGTGCAGAAATATTAGTTCCTAAAATACCTGAACGTCAACGTAATGGGTTATCAACTGCAGAAATAATTGGTTTAACAAGTGCTATGGCTAGTTTGGCAGGGGTAGTAATTGCTGTATTAAGATAAATTCTATAATAAAAATGGGCGAAGAAATTGTTTTACAAGTAGTAATTCGAAAAATTAATCAAAGTGTTCAACTCCTTTTAAATAAATGGAAGTTAGTTATATCTACAGCTCTTGTGTTTTTCATTATAGGGGTACTTTTCGCTTGGCTACAAAAACCTAAATATACAGCACAGTTAAGTTTTGTTGCTGATAAAGGAGGCGATGCTTTATCTGCTTATGCTGGAATTGCATCTCAATTTGGAATTGATTTAGGAGGAAGCAGTAATAGTGTTTTTGATGGCGATAATCTGATTGAATTAATGAAAAGTAAAAGTTTAATTACTAAAACCTTATTAACTAAAAATAATAAAGGTGAATTATTAATACATGAGTATTTGAAAAATTCGCAATTAATAAAAGATAAGCAAAAACTAAGATTTAGTCCATTTAAAGAAACTCAAGGTTGGAAAGAAGACAGTATTATGTCTGTAATTATAGAACAAATTCGTAAAAAACATTTGTCTATTGATAAGGTTGATAAAAAATTAGATTTTGTATCGGTACAGTATACAGATAATAATCAATTTTTCGCAAAAACATTTATCGAAAATCTAGTAAATCTTACAATTGAATATTATACAGACTATAAAACAAAGAAAAATTTATCTAATGTTCAAGTAATTCAACATCAAGTAGATTCTGTTCGAAATTTGTTATTTGGCGGTATTACAGAAATTGCAAGCGTAAACGATTTAAATGTAAATCCATTAAAGCAAACAGGAAAGGTTACGAGTCAGAAAAAAAGTGTTGATTTACAGGTGAATAGTTCTGTTTATGTAGAGTTACAAAAAAATTTACAACTAGCTAAGTTAGTAGCACTTAAAGAAAGCCCACTCATTAAAATAATTGATAAGCCAACTCTGCCACTTAAAAATGAAAAAAAAGGAAGGTTATTTATGGGTATTGTTTTTGGATTTTTGGGAGGGGTTTTAGTAAGTGCATTTCTTGTTATTAAATCAATATATTTTTCTTTCCCTAAAGATTCAGAAACTACCTAAGAAAGTTGAAATATCGTTTATGCAAACAATAATAATTTTAATTTTCTTAATTTTCTTAAATAAGTTTTTATACAAGTCATTTCTGAATCCCATATTGGTACATTCATTATTATGGTGTAGCTATTATTTTATTTTGGTATTAAATATTGATTTTTTTTTAGTAGAAATCAATCAATTAAATCGCTACGTTTTATACCAGTCCTTAGGTTTTTCAATTGGCGGATTTATTTGTTTTTTATTTACTAAGAACGTTTCTACGGTACAAAAAAATAAAACAGGTGTTTCGGTACTTGAACGAGCAACGTATAATGTTAAGTTAATATTTCCATATGTATTTATTATTTTATTAATATCCATAGTAGGAGTTGTTATTATTTCTGGTTCTTTTTCCATTTCAAAAATTGCAGATCTTCGAGCTACATTAACAGAAGATGATGGTAAAAAATATGGATTACTAGGTCTTATGCAGTCGTTGTTATCTGTTTACTTAATTGTTACACTTGCAGTTCTAAGAAAATTGAGTTTAAAGTACATATTTTTTATTTTAGGGTTTATTTATTTTTCTCTTT
>JBMLQZ010000261.1:0-2520 GCA_049241285.1 Chitinophagaceae bacterium
ACGTTTATTCAAACTCAATAAAAAAGAAAATTTATTGTATGAAGAATTACAACAACAAGCTGATTTAATACAAAATAGTAATGATGCTATTATTACTATTGACGATCAATTTAACATTACATCATGGAATTATGGAGCAGAAAAATCTTTGGGTTATTTGAGACATGAGGTAATGAATAAAAGCATTTTAAAAGTTTTAAAAAGTGATTTAACTGAAGAAAGAAGAAGTGAAAATATTGCTTCGTTAAAAGAAAAAGGAACATGGAAAGGAGAGGTGGTTCAATATAATAGAAATGGTGAAAAATTGTACATGCTACTATCATATAGTGCTGTAAAAAATGCCGATGGTTCTATTAAAGGGTACACATCAATTCGTACAGATATTACTGCTCAAAAACTCTTAGAAAGTAAATTAAAATCAGAAAATACCCATTTAGAACTAGATATAGATAAAAAGGCTAAAGAAATAAAGGAAATTTTTGAGAGAATGAAGAAAGCATTTATAGCTTTCGATAGAGATTTGATAGTTACTTATGCTAATGAAACAATAGCCACTTATATCCAAAAACAAAAAGACGAAATTATTGGTACAAGTTTACAACAATTGTTTCCGAATGCACAAACTTCCAATTTTTACTATGGTTGTTCTCAAGCATTGCAATATCAAAGAACCATTTCTATAGTTGAATATGTAGCATACTTTGATAAGTGGTTTGAAAGTAGTATTTATCCTTCAGATAATGGTTTGTCAGTGTATGTAAGTGACATTACAGAAAAAGTAAAAGCAGATGAAGAATTGCAAGAAAAAAATAAACAATTGCAAGTGTTATCTAGCTATTTACAAAATTTACGTGAAGATGAAAGAAAGAAAATAGCCAGAGAATTGCATGACGATTTAGGGCAAATAGCAACCGTGTTAAAAGTAGATGTTGTACGTATTAGAAAGCAATATTTAGATGGACAAACAGATATAGAACAAAAGCTTACAACTTTATTAAACACACTTGATATTCTAATTTCAAAAATTAGAAAAATTTCTTATGAACTAAGACCAGATTTATTAGATCATGTAGGGTTACAAACTGCATTAGAAAAGCATTGTAAAGAATTTGAAAAAGTAACAGGTACTATTTGCATATTTAACGATGAAACCAAAAAAGATTCTCGGTTCTCTCAAGAGGTAGAAACAACCATATTTAGAATTTGTCAAGAATCATTAACCAATATTATGCGTCATGCTTCTGCAACAAAAGTTGTAGTAACCATTAGTATGCAAAAAGATAGAATAATTCTATCTATTAAAGATAACGGTAAAGGATTTGATATTATTGAAAAAAGGCAAAGCTTAGGTTTGATAGGAATGCAAGAAAGAGCCAAAGCTATTTCAGGGGAATTAGAAATTATTAGTCAGATTGATAAAGGAACAACCATCCAATTTTCTGTGAATTATAAAAAACCCAATATCTATGAAAATATTAATAGCTGACGATCATCAACTTGTTCGGTTTGCTTTGCAATGTATTTTAAAGGAAGCTTATCCTCAAGTATTGATAGAAGAAGCAGCAGATACTGCTGAAATGATTAAAAAAGCCATGAAAGATTCTTGGGATTTAATTATTTCTGACATCTCTTTTCCAGATCAATCAGGTTTAGATGCACTTAAACAAATTAAAACTCATAAACCAAAGGTTCCTGTATTAATGTTAAGTATGTATCCTGCACAAGAATATGCAATACGTTGTATATCAGCTGGTGCTGCTGGGTATTTGAATAAAGAAAATATTGCAGACGAATTAATGAAGGCCATTAATCAAATTTTATCTGGAAAAAAATACATTAATATGGAAGTAGCAGAAATTCTTGCTGCTTCTTTTGAAGATAAATCTAGAACCGTTTTACACGAAAACTTATCTGATAGAGAATACGAAATTTTCAAGCTTTTAATAGATGGTTTAAGCATGTTAGATATAAGCGAAAAGCTTTGTATTAGTGTAAACACAGTTAGAACGCATAAGGTGCACATACTTAAAAAAATGCATTTACAAACAGATGCAGATATGATTAAGTATGGAATTCAAAACCAGTTAATTTAGAAGTAACTTCTTGTAATATACCTTGTAATTGTTGTGTATAATAGGTTGTTTTTGTAATTGGTATTCAATCAAACTTCATTTGGTTGTAATAAAAACTATTGTTCCAAATGGTTTTAACAATATCATAAATATTAGCAATGGTGGAACATTGTCAGGAAATACAATCACCTGGAATCTAGCCAATGTACCTAACAACAGCAACCTAACGCTAAGCTACCAAACTAATGTAGCTCCATCTTTAGTTGGAACAAATTATACTACAGTGGCTCAAGTTACAGCTGCAACAGAGCAAGATGTAGATAGCACACCAAATAATGGCATTTCAACTGAAGACGACCAATCTAGTACCACCGCTATCCCTTTGAGGGCAGATTTGAGATTGACCAACCAACTCAGTAATGTATTCTCCTTCACACCAGTGATGGCT
>JBMLQZ010000262.1:0-1275 GCA_049241285.1 Chitinophagaceae bacterium
ACCATCCAAAAACAATATTGATTTGCATAAAAATTTTATCCCAACTATGTTTTTCATTTACATGTGTTAATTCGTGCTGAAGAATTTGCTTGCCAGTATTTGTATTTCCATCAATGTTAGTATTCCAAAAAATATTATTAAAAAAAGAAAATGGTGTACTGCTTTCTTGTGTATTAATGAAAGTGATATTGTTTGCTTTTTGCTTTGGATATTTTTTATAAATAAAGAATATTTTTGAAAGAGAAACGATAGTTGCAATAAATATTATTGCAGCAATTATTGCATAAGCAATTGGAATTAATTGCATCCAATCAAAAGATGCTTCTGTTTTAAAATTGGGCTCAAATTCAAATGCAGCATTACTTTCAGCTATATAATTGAACGCTTGATAAATTGGTTGCTGAATTTTTTCTGTAGTAGTAATCTGAAACTTTATTAATGGAATTAACCATGATGCTATAACAGAAAAAAGTAAATAAAATCTATTGTATTGATGAAACCTTTTGTTTCTAAGGGCTATTAAATAATAACCTAAAAAAACAGTACTGCAAAGAATTACTTTTAAAAAATAAGTTAGTGGTAGCATATTATTTTTTTGTTTTAAGTTGATTTAATAAAAGCTCTATATCTTTTAGTTTTAGTTTCTTTTTATCTACCATAAATGAAACAACATCTGCAAAGGATCCATCAAAATAATTTTCTACAATGTTGTTGATACTACCACTTGTATAATCTTGTTTTGAAACAATGGGATAGTAAAAATGATTTCTTCCGTGAACTTCATTGGCAACAAATTCTTTCTCTATTAAAATTTTTAAAAGCGTTGCTACTGTGTTGTTGTGAGGTTTGGGTTCTGGTAAAGCATCAATGATGTCTTTTAAATATGCACGTTCTAACTTCCAAAGAGATTGCATTATCTGTTCTTCAGCTTTTGTAAGTGTCTTATTTATCATAACTAAAAATTTAGTTATGCAAATATATAAACTAAACATTTAGTTATACAACTATTTTTTTAGTTATATTTTTTATTTACTATATTCTAGCAACAACTTTCTTCGATAACGGTGAAATATGTGTTGCAAAATAGTTCAACAGAATACCATTTTCATCAATCAAATATTTACTAAAATTCCATTTAGGTTGTTGGTTGCACCAGCCGTTAATGTTCTTATTAGAAAGCCATTTAAAAACATCATTTTGTTCTGTGCCAATTAAACTTGTTTTTTTTATTAACAAAAATGTAACTCCATAATTTTTTTTTCAAAATTTTGCAAT
>JBMLQZ010000263.1:0-2366 GCA_049241285.1 Chitinophagaceae bacterium
GGCAATTTTAGTGACTACATTTACTATTTATATGATACCTGGTTTATGGGGTGCTCCACTCAAGTTATTAAGTGGTTTTATTCCTCCTGCAACAACACAAGATTTTAATTTACATGAATTAAAATATAGTTTAGGTAAAACAGAATCGTTTAATACAATTCAACCAAATGCTACAGTACAACCTCCAAAAAAGTTGGTTGATAAATTAAAAGTTCCATTTGGTTTAACTGCCTATTTTGATTTAGAAGAAGGAATGGCAGCAGCCAAGGTTTTAAACAAACCTGTAATGTTAGATTTTACTGGTCATTCATGTGCCAATTGTCGTAAAATGGAAGAAGAAGTATGGAGTAATCCTGAAGTATTAAAAAGAATCAAAAACAACTTTGTATTGATAAGTTTATATGTTGATGAAAAAACAGATTTGCCCATTGCTGAACATTACACAGATGTGGATGGCAAAAAAATTACCAATGTAGGCGACAAAAATTTAGACTACGAAAAAACAAAGTTTGGTTTTAGAGCACAACCTTTATATAAATTTTTAGATACGAATGGCAATAGCCTAAGCGATGTAAATTATGGTTATGATGCCAATATTGAAAAGTTTATTAAACATTTAGATGCGGTGAAAGCAAAGTTTGATGCTGGTAAATAAATACCGTTTTTCACCATTTGAAAAGAAATCAACGTTTTATACTACTTGAAATTGAAGAAAAAAACAACTTGGCTTTGTTGTTGTTAGTCAACAAATAAAAAGGATGAATCATGCTACAAACAAAGCTTTTTAAAGAATTTTTTGAGAGTGAAAAAGCAGGAGGACTCACCTTAGTTTTTTGCACTATCGTTTCTTTAATCATTGCTAATAGCAATTGGGGCCACCAATACCATCAAATTTGGCAAACATCTTTTGCAAATCATAGTATTGAACATTGGGTAAATGATGGATTAATGACGATTTTCTTTTTACTAATTGGTTTAGAATTAGAAAGAGAAGTATACATAGGAGAGTTATCGAATATTAAAGATGCACTTTTCCCAACTTTTGGAGCTATTGGTGGAATTTTAATTCCTGCCTTTATTTTTTTAATTTTTAATTACGGAACAAAAACACAATCTGGTGCAGGTATTCCAATGGCAACAGATATTGCGTTTGCACTTGGTATTTTATCGTTATTAGGTAAACGAGTACCATTATCCTTAAAAGTTTTTTTAACAGCATTAGCAGTTATTGACGATTTAGGAGCCATACTTATCATTGCTTTCTTTTATACCAAAACCATTGCTTGGATGAATTTATTGCTTTCACTTGGCATATTTGTGGTTTTACTTATTCTAAATAGACTAAAAGTAAGAAATTTAGTACCCTATTTTATTGGGGGTATTGGTATGTGGTATTTTATGTTGCACTCAGGTGTACATGCAACCATAACAGGTGTTTTATTAGCTTTTGCGATACCTTTTGGAAATGGTGACGAAAAATCTACCTCTTACCTATTACAGCATTTTTTACATAAGCCTGTAGCTTTTATAATTTTACCCATTTTCGCATTGGCAAATACAGCAATAGAAATAAATGGCAGTATCTCTGAAATTTTTAAAGAAACTTATGCCATCGGAATTGCATTAGGCTTAGTAATAGGAAAACCTTTGGGCATTTTTTCATTAACATTTTTAGCCCATAAACTAAAAATTTGTACTATTCCTATCGACTTAAATTGGTCTAAAATATTTGCCATCAGTTGTTTAGGAGGTATTGGATTTACCATGTCTATTTTTGTTACGCTCTTAGCTTTCGATGATACAACAATTATCAATAATGCTAAATTGGTTATTTTAATCAGTTCGCTTTTTGCTGGAATTCTAGGTTTCTTCTCTTTAAAAAAAATCATTCAACCATTAAAAATATAATCGTTGATCCGTTTTTACTATGTAAAAAATAATTCACTAAATAAGTAATCAAATAGTTTGTTTACAAGTAAAAAATAAATGTAGAAAGCTATGCAATGCGATGTGTAGTTTTGCATCAGCAAGTTTTTTATGCAAAATCATTATCAAAAATTAGTATTTCGGCTGATTGTTGTTTCATCAATAATTAAAATTATTGCTGCTTGTTTTTTAGAATTGGGAAATGATGAAGTGTATTATTATACGTATGCACTTCAACCAGATTTCAGCCATTTTGACCACCCTCCTTTTGTTGGTTTTTTAATACAATTAACCACACTTAATTTACAGGTAGCAACAGATGTAACCATGCGTTTAGGGGCCATTTTGGGCTGTGCAATTAGCACTTGGTTTATTTTTAAAATAGGCTCTATTATTGCATCAGAAAGGCTTGGTTGGCTTACTGCACTTATTTACAATTG
>JBMLQZ010000264.1:0-18970 GCA_049241285.1 Chitinophagaceae bacterium
GAGGTCTTCAAGCTGATCGAGGGTGAGAAATAGTTTAAAACTGAGGTATATCTGCATGTATCTAATGTAATCCATGATAAATTAATTGATATTATCGATTCTTAAGCCAAAGAACAAATTATGTTTGGCTCATTACCTCACTATCTAGTAGAATCTTTTGAATCAGCTGATGAAATTCTTTAGGAGGCACATTGTCATCGATAGAGGTTTCAAGATATGGGCAGGCATCCTTTAATTACTACAATAGTTTTAGATGTAAACAATCTAAAAACCAACTAAAAATACAGATCTAAACTTAATTTAGTATAATTTCCTTAATTGTGTAAAAAGATTGATTTTTAATCCTCCAAAAATAAGTAGGAACTCATTTAGGTAAAAATTTAGAATTGGTTATAGATAAGGCATTGAAAGAAGAAGATCCGGAAAAGAAAATGGCTTTTGCTAATTCTATTGCTTACTACATGAAATTAAGCTACAGTAACTGGCATAAAGAATTGGTACATGACGATTCTATTAGAAGTGAATTAAATACCATTACTGGTGGAGAATTAGAATTTAGCAATACACCATTTATTAAGCACAGAAACCAAAACTTTGAAAGAGAAGAATTTGGTGGAAGAAACAACAATAACCGTAGACAAAATTTTGGAAACAGAAACGGTAATGGCAATAATAATGGTAGAAGCAATAATAATGGCGGCGGCAATAGAATGAATAATAACAGAAACAACAACGGGCCAAGAGATAACAGAAATGGAGGTAATAATGGAGGCTCTCAAGGAGGAAGACCAAATAATAATAATAGAAATTTTAAAAAGCGTTTCTAAAATCAAGTTTTTATACTTTATCAAAAAAGCACTGCAGTAAATGTGGTGCTTTTTTTATGCATAGTTTACATACATATACTGCCACAATATTTATTAACTCAAAACGGCTCATCGCCTACAAATTTGATGTAATTACACCCTAAAATAGAAAATTTTAATCGTTTGAATTAAAAATGCTCCTGTAATTTCACCCTCTAAATATTGTATTACTCTCGATTGCATTAAGACTTAAATATGCTTTATGAACTTGCTATATGCTACTACTTTGATTGAATGTAAATGGAATGACCTTATAAAATGTATTTTCATTTTTTAAAAACAATTGCTTCCATATAAAAACAATCACATGCTCAAAAGAATTCTTCAATTATTTACTGCTTGTATTTTTTGTCAAATCGTAACAAATGCACAATTACAGTTACCCGCATTTTTTAGTGATAATATGGTATTACAACAATCTGATAAAGTAAATATTTGGGGAAACGATCAACCCAAAACAAAAATTACAGTAAAAGCAAGTTGGGGTGCCAAAGCAAGTGCAGAAACAGATGAAAATGGAAAATGGATAACAAAAATTCAAACACCTGCTGCTGGAGGTCCTTACACTGTACAAATTAAAGGCAGTAATGAAATAATCATTAATAATATTTTAATTGGTGAAGTATGGTTATGCTCTGGCCAATCAAATATGGAAATGCCCGTAAAAGGCTATAACAATCAACCTATTATTGGTAGCAATGAATTCATTCTAAATTCTACAAATAATCAAATTCGATGTATTAACACTGCTCGTGCAATGAGCAAAACCCCCTTAACAGATATTAAAGGCACTTGGAAATCAGCATCACCAGCAACTACTGGCGATTTTAGTGCTACGGCATATTTTTTTGCAAAAAAATTACAGTCAATATTAAAAGTTCCTATCGGATTAATTCAAACAGCATGGGGTGGCTCAAATGTAGAAACATGGATAGATAGTGCCACATTAGCTACACACAAAAAAGTAATTATACCAGAAAAATTAAACTTCAATGACGCTAATAAAACACATACTGCTTTGTATAATGGTATGTTACATCCTTATGTTGGCTATACCATTAAAGGAATGATTTGGTATCAGGGAGAAGGTAATAGAGAAACCGCCAATGAATATCAAAAGCTATTTACTTCACTCATAACTTCTTGGAGAAACCAATGGCAGCAAGGAAATTTTCCATTTTACTTTGTACAAATTGCCCCTTTTGAGCCCGGTAAAACCAATTCTGCATTTTTAAGAGAAGCTCAGTTAAAAACTATGGAATCTGTACAAAATACAGGAATGGTAGTAACTTTAGATATTGGAGAACAAACCAATATTCATCCTGCACAAAAAGAAACTGTAGGTTCAAGATTAGCCTATTGGGCACTTGCTAAAGATTATCAGATTACTGAAATTGCTTATTGTGGACCCGTTTTTAAATCCCTTGAAAAAACAAAGGATAATAAACTAAATGTATTATTTGATTATTGTTTAATGGGATTAAACAGTTTTGGAAAACCTTTAACCAATTTTGAAGTTTCAGGAGAAGATAAAATATTTTATCCTGCTCAAGCCATTTTTACAAAAGATAAAAAGAACAGTGTTACCGTTTGGAGTGATAGTGTGGCTAATCCGGTTCATGTTCGTTATGCATTTTCTAGTTGGGTACAAGCTAGCCTTTTTAATACGCAAGGTTTGCCAGCATCTTCATTTAGAACAGATAATTAATTAGTCAATCATTATAGCAAAAAATAAACATTCAATGAAAATTAAATCAATCATTATTAGTAGTGCTATTATAGCAGTATGCACTATTTCAAACACAATAGCACAAAGCAGTTCAAAGAAATTTATTGATAAACAAACACCCAAAAAATCAGTACCATTACTTGTTTCAGATACCGTAACTACCAAACAACTGCAAAAAACATGGAAAGTAGTTTTTTCAGATGAGTTTAACGATACTGTAATTGATACCACAAAATGGAATATTGAGCAATCCATCAAAAAAAGAGTTGACGTTACATTGTATGCAGATAAAAATCAGTTAGAAGAAAAAGATGGCAACATGTACATCTATTATAGAAAGTCGAATATTAGTGATACTGCTTACAATGCAGGGCGTTTTCATTCTAAAGGAAAATATGCACCTACTTATGGATTTTTAGAATGTAGAATGCATGTAGTAAAACCTAATGGTCATCAAACTGCATTTTGGATGATGCCTGAAGGAAATGGAATGAGTTCGAAAGAAGCAATAGATGGAACAGCCAATGATGGTGCCGAAATTGATATTGTAGAGGGAACCAAAGCACATGCTTTCTCATTAGGATTACATTGGGATGGCTATGGAAAACCTGCTCACAAATCGAATGGAAGATTGGTAAAAGCACCAAACATGCATGATACTGAATATCATGTGTATGGATTTGAATGGACGCCTACACATTTAAAATTTTATTTTGATGGTAAAGTGGTTGCTACCATGAGAGATCCAAAACTAATTCCACATGTAGCACATTTTCTGTATTTCTCAGGTAGCTGTTTTGGAGAAAATAATTGGTTAGATGGTGATATTAGAAAGAATGAGTTTATTCAACAAGGAAATACAGATAAAGCTTATATAGACTATGTAAGGGTTTATGAATATAAAAATTAAGAATAGTGTTAGCCATTGTTATGTGTAAATAGTAACATAGGCTTTTAATGATAATACTTTGATTAAGATGATATGCTGTTAAGACTACTTACATATTCTTTATTGTTATTGAGTATTGCACAAGTAAAAGCACAAACTAGTTTGCCTACATTTTTTAGTGACAGCATGGTTATGCAACAACAGTCAAATGCTGCAATTTGGGGAACCGATGCACCTAATAGTAAAATTGTAGTAAAAGCTAGCTGGGGCAAGCGTATTGAAACTACTTGTAATAATAATGGCAAATGGAAAGTAAACATTCCAACACCAATTGCAGGTGGACCATACCGTATTGAAATAAAAGGAAAAAGCAAAGTAGTTCTTAACAATATACTCATAGGAGAAGTATGGCTTTGTTCTGGCCAATCAAACATGGAAATGACTGTTAGAGGTAATAACAATCAACCAATTATTGGCAACAATGAAACCATATTACAATCTACCAATCAATCTATAAGAGTATTTCAAACACAACGTAATTTTAGTAGAACTGCTGCAGAAGATACAAAAGGAAAATGGTCAACAGCTTGCCCAACAAACACCGGAAACTTTAGTGCAGTTGCTTATTTTTTTGCAAAAAAAATACATAGTGTTTTAGGTATTCCTGTAGGAATTATTCAAACATCTTGGGGTAACTCTATTATTGAAAGTTGGATGGATAGTGCAACATTAGCATCGTTTAAGCCAGTAAAAATCTCCAACAACGCATCTATGAAAGATGCCAATCAAACCCATACAATGTTGTATAATTCAATGATACATCCATTTGTAGGGTTTACTATAAAAGGCATGCTTTGGTATCAAGGTGAGTCTAATCAAAACAATGCGAAAGATTATTCTAGCCTATTAAAGCTAACAGTAGATTCTTGGAGAAACCAATGGCAGCAAGGATTATTTCCATTTTACTATGTTCAAATTGCACCACATGCTGGTACTGTGGGCACATTAAGTAATGCTTTATTGAGAGAAGCTCAAATGAAATCTTTGAATATTATAGAAAATAGTGGTATGGCTATTACTATGGATGTTGGTGAACAAAACATGGTTCATCCTGCACAAAAAGAAATTGTAGGAACTAGATTAGCATATTGGGCTTTTGCAAAGGAGTATAAAATTCAGGGTATTGAACATAGTGGTCCAATATTTAAACAAATAGAAAAAATTGTAAATGATAGTATTGTTGTGAGTTTTGATTACGCCAATCTTGGATTAACCACTTTTGGCAAACCCCTATCAGACTTTGAAATAGCAGGTGAGGATAAAGTATTTTATCCTGCAAAAGCCATGTTTACAAGAGGTTGTAAGAATTGTATTACAGTTTGGAACGAAGATGTTAAAAATCCTATTAGCGTTCGATATGCATTTAAAAATTGGGTACAAGGTAGCTTATACAATACGCAAGCACTTCCTGCTTCTTCTTTTAGAACAGATACTTGGTAGCTTTTCTCATTAACTGCTATTTCTAGTATTTAATTGATTAAAATGCCCCCTTAATTTGAAAGTGTACCAACTACACAAATAAAAGCTTACTAGTAGCTTTAATTTTTAATTCTATCAATAGTTCATACAGTTTGCGTACTTGCCAAACTTCTTTAATTAAGGCTGCAATTAAAGAATAAATAGTTTTAATAATTCAGATACATGAAAGCAAAAAAATTATATACCTGCCTATTGTTTATTGGTTGCTGTATGCTTGCAAAGGCCAATAATTATTATATTAATGCCGCCACAGGAAGTGATGATAATAAAGGTAATAATCAGGGTAATCCTTTAAAATCTATTCAGGCTCTAAACAAAATAAATTTCTCTGCTGGCGATTCTATTTTCTTTGCTTCAGGTCAAGAGTTTAGCGGCATGCTGAATTTGGAAAATGTAAAAGGCACAGCCAATGCACCCATTGTAGTTACAAAATATATGTTTAAGAACAACGCATCAAACCCAATTATTGATGCAGGAGAAGCACTACAAGCTATATTAATAGAGAACAGTTCGTTCATTAAAGTAATGCATTTAGAAATTACGGGTAAAGTTCCTTACAACAATCCATCAGTTGATAAGAAAGAGGCTATGAGATGTGGTATTTTAGTAAAAGTTAGTAAAGATGCAGATTATGAACAGATTATACTTTCCAACATTAAAGTTCATAATGTATTCTTTTATCCACCAGGTTTTACAAGAACTGCAGCTGAAACAAAATCAGCAAACGGTACACAAAGTTATGGTTGGGGTATTCGCTTTATAAACAATACCAAATTCGGCAAACTAAACCATATAGAAGTTTCACATACAGAAATTTCAAAGGTTAGTCATACTGGTTTAAAGTTTACTGCTACAAAAAACGGTATCAACAATATTGTAGTGGCTAATTGTAAAGTGTTTCAAACAGGTGGGCCAGGCATGCAATTTTCTGGAGTAACAAATGCACATATTCATCACAACAGTATTGATCATTCTGGTTCAATAGAAGATACAAGAAATTGGGGAAGAGGGAGTGGATTATGGACTTGGGGTTGTAGCAATTTTGTAATAGAACACAACCGTTTCGAAAATGCAAATGGCCCTGGCGATTCTGCTGGCATTCATATAGATTTTAATTGCAACGATATTGTTGTGCAATACAATTTTAGTGCAAATAATGCAGGTGGCTTTTGCGAAATTTTAGGCAATAATTATAATTGTGCTTATCGCTACAATATTAGTGTTAATGATGGTTATAGAGTAAAAGGTGAGTATGGAGCTTTTCAGGAAGGGAAAATATTTTGGCTAAGTGGATATCAAGGTAATCAGAAGAAAAATGCAGGACCTTATAACAGTTATTTTTATAACAATACCATGTATGTTTCTGCTGATATTACACCAAAAATGGCTGTTAGTAGCAGTACAAGTGGTATGTTGGTTGCCAATAATATTTTTTACTTTGAGAAGAGAGCTCAAATGGTATCTGGAGATCAAAAAAAGGTAGAAATAGATGATGAAAACTATGCTAATGCCATAGTTGAAAATAATTTGTTTTTACATAAAAATAATTGGCCAGATGAATTGCCTTTACAAAATAAACAAGCAACAATTGGTGATGCAGCATTTGCAAAAAAAGGTGGTTTAGCATTGATTGATTATTTACCCACTAATAAAAAGTTAGTTGTTAATAAAGGCATAGTTATTAAGCCCATACCTAATGATACTATTGGATTAAAAATTGGATTACAAGTTGAAAAAGATATTCTTGGAAATGCCATAAATGGTTTACCAGATATGGGTGCTATAGAAATTCCTCAATAAAATTATATGCAGGCATTGTTACAACATATTCAATGTAAAAAAACGTACTATGTATCGCTATTTATGGTGTTACTAGTGGTAACTGCATTTACTTCTTCCAACAAAAAAAATTCGCAACCTAAAAAATCTCAACCTAATATTATTGTTATTGTTATTGATGATGCTGGCTATGCAGATTTTGGGTTTATGGGTTCAAAAGATTTGCAAACACCTAATATAGATGCATTAGCAGCACAATCCATTCGTTTTACAGATGCCCATGTTTCTGCAACTGTTTGTGGGCCATCTAGAGCTGGATTAATTACTGGTAAATATCAACAAAGATTTGGTTACGAATGCAATGAAGGCAATGGTTACACAGGTGTAGATTCGCTACAAACATTCATATCAACTCGTTTACAGAAAAAAGGATATGCTACAGGTGCTTTTGGAAAATGGCATTTAGGGTTTGAAAAAAATCAACACCCGTTACAAAAAGGTTTCAACTATTATTATGGATTTTTATCTGGCGGCAGAAGTTATTTTTATCAACCATCAAAAGATGATAAAGTAAATAGCAAATCGGCAATTATTGAAAATATAACTCAAGTAAGTTTTGATGGCTATTTAACAGATGTATTGGCAGATAAAGCAATTTCATTCATCAATAAACAACAACAAAAACCATTTTTTATTTATTGGGCTCCCAATGCTGTTCATACACCAATGGAAGCAACCCAGTCAGATTTAGATAGGTTTAATAATCATCCTCGTCAAAAGCTAGCTGCAATGACTTTTGCCTTAGACAGAGCCATTGGAAAAATGGTAGATGCCTTAAAAAAGCAAGGTATTTTTGAGAATACACTTATATTTTTTATTAGCGATAATGGTGGTGCTCATAATAACCAATCTATTAATCTTCCATTAAAAGGATTTAAAGGAAATAAATTTGAAGCAGGACATAGAATTCCTTTTTTTATTAGTTGGCCAAAGCAAATACAAAAGGGACAAAAATTTACTGGCTTAACATCTTCATTAGATATTTATCCTACAGCATTACAAGCAGCAAACATACCTATTGAACCTACCCTTCAATTAGATGGCGTAAGCTTAATACCTTTTATAAAAGGACAAAAAAAAGACAATCCTCATGATGTGCTTTTTTGGAGAAAAGATGCTGCTGCAGCTGTTAGATACAAACATCACAAACTTATTTCTATTAAAAATGCAGGTGAAGCTTTATATGATCTTAGTACAGATGTAGGAGAAACAAATAATATACAACAGAACCAACCCAAAGTATTTGCTTCATTAAAAGCGAAATTAATTGAATGGGAAAAGGATAAAATAAAACCTCTATGGACTGAAGGTAAAGATTGGGATACAATAACACTAATGATTCATGATGATTTATTACAAAATAAAAAACCAAGAGTTAGAAATATTGAAGAATTAAAAAGATTCCAACAAAAACAACAAAATTAAATAACATTTATACATATAAACATGCTCTCAAAACAAAAGAATGACAGTTTTGATAAAGACCAAAGAGTTATAAAATTAAAACTTATCATTATATACGCACTTTTACTAGTATTGTTTGTTTCGATGATTATTTTCTTATAAGAACATAATCCTTTGAGCCTCAATTAAAATTTACTACAACAAATTCAATGAAAGGCTTAATTTAGTAAGTCATATGTTTCTGCCATTGAAAAAATACGCTTTAGGGCTTCTATTCATTTTATACACTTTTCAAACCAACGCTCAGCTTAGCAATTCTTCGTTTATTGGCATAACCGATAAACTAATTAATAATGAAGTAACTGCAATACTTCAAGATAAAAAAGGGTTTCTATGGTTTGGCACAAGAGGTGGTTTGCAAAGATATAATGGCTACGAAATGAAGCAGTTAAAAAACGATTTTGGTAAAGGAGATAATATTCTTAGCCAATCGATAGAAGTGCTGCAAAATGGAAAAGATAACAGAATTTGGATTGGTACAAAATCTGGTGGATTAAGCAGTTATGATATTGCTACGGGCTTAATAATCAATTACAAAAACAACAACGTATTTGAACCAGATTTTAATGCAGACTATGTATTATCACTATTAGATACCGATACAGAAAAACTACTTATAGGTACTTGGAAGGGTTTTCAGTATTTAGATAAAAAAACAGGTGTATTTACCATTTACAATAAAAAGTGGAAAACATTCGATATAAAACCTGACGGTAATAATGGCTATTGGGTAGGAACAGATTATGGACTACAACACATAAACAAGAATTTTACTAACGACTATACCTATAACTTTGGTTTACCAAGATTAAACATTACTTCAATTGTTCATGATGTAAAAGAAAACTGCTTATGGCTTGGCACATGGAATCGAGGGTTATTCAAATTAAATCTTGCAACAAAAGCATATACAAACTATACAGAAAGTAATAGTGGTCTTACCTCAAATAATACTTATAAAGTTGTTCTCGATTCAAAAAATAATTTATGGATAGGCACTTGGGGTGGCGGTTTAAACAAACTAAACAAAGCATCTGATACTTTTGAACATGTACAATTAAATATACCTGGTTTATATACCAACGACAATCAAATTATTCTTTCAATACAAGAAGATCCTTCTGGTTTGTTATGGATTGGTACCGATGGATCTGGTATTTTTAAATTCAACCTAAAACAAAAACAATTTTTTAATATCGGATATAATGGTGACCAAAAAACTATTATCGGTAGCACACATGTACTTTCTATTTTTATTGATGAATATAATAAAATTTGGTTGGGCACAAAAGGCGAAGGAATACAATATGCCAGCGATTGGAAACACTTTACAAAGCTTCCCTTTAATAAACAAACCCAACAATTACCAACTAGTAGAATTCTTACAGAAAATAGAGCATTTTTAAGTGATAAAGGGTATTTGTGGGCAGCATCAGACAAAGGCTTAATTAGAATATTAAATACAAAAAACACAGCCAAAACTTTTGATGTTTTTTTGCCAGACTCAACCAATAAAAATGCAATTAGTGGATATAAATTAAATGCACTAGCAAAAGATTCTTCTGGTAATATTTGGATTGGTACACAAGAAAGCGGGTTATGTAAAATTGAACAATATGATAAAAACAATCAACCAATATTTAAAAAATATTACCCATCTTTTGGAATGAGTGGTGCCTTACAAAACGAGAGAGTAAGTTGCTTGTTGGTAGACACCAAAAAAAGAGTTTGGGTGGGCACATATAAAGGGTTGCACTTGTATAATGCTACATCAGATGGGTTTAGTGTGTTTACACATCAAAGTAATAATACCAATAGCTTAAGCAATAATACAATTCTTTGTTTATCAGAAGATAAGTTTGGTAATATTTGGGTAGGCACACAATATGGTTTAAATAAAGTTGCGTATAAAAATAAAGATAGTATTAGCGTTACCAGATATTCTACCAAACAAGGCTTGTTAAGCGATTATATTAATGCAATCATTGCAGACAAAACAGGCAATATTTGGGCAAGCACTAATAAAGGCATTGCAAAATATAATTTTACAAATAACTCATTTGCAGTTTTTGATAAAAGAGATGGTGTAGAGTCTGTAATATTCTCTGAAAACGCTTCTTTTAAAAGTAATAACAATCAATTCTTTTTTGGAGGATTAGAGGGAGTAAGTTTTTTTAATCCTGATAGTATTTTCATAAGCCAATTTCAACCACCCACATACTTCACTAGCTTAAAGATAAACAATTCAGTTATAGAGTTTGGAAACTCAAATACAGATTCTACTATACTTTCAAAACCATTTTACCAAACCGAAAGTATTACACTTGGCTATGAAGAAAATATATTTTCTATTGAATTTGCTGCATTAGATTATCATGCCCCTGATAAAAACGAATACATGTATATGCTAGAAGGTTTTAACAAAAACTGGGTATATACTGGCAATGATCGTTTAGCTTCATTTACCAATTTACCTGCAGGTAAATACAGCCTTAAAATAAAAGTAACCAATAGCGATAAGGTTTGGAAACCAGTTCCTCATCAACTCGTTATACATATTTTACCGCCACTTTGGAGAAGCTGGTGGGCATATACTTTATACATAGCCGTATTTATATTGTTACTATGGCTTACTAGATATTTGGGTTTAAGACAACAAGCCTTAAAAAACCAATTAATATTAGCCAAGTTAGATACAGAACAAGAAAAAAAATTAACCAATTATAAAGAACGATTATTTACCAATATTTCACATGAATTTAGAACACCACTTACATTAATATTAGGACCAATTGATGATATTTTATCAAGAAAAAAACTAGAAACTAGTGTTGAGAAAAGTTTACGAATGATTCAAAAGCAATCTAAAAGAATGCTAAGGATGGTAAACCAATTATTAGATTTTCAAAAGGCCGAATCGGGTAGTTTAAAACTAACCCTTCAAGCAGGTGAAATGGTTTCTTTCTGTTACGATATTTTTTCTTTGTTTAAAGATGAAGCAAAACGAAAAAATATTACATACATATTTGAACCAAGTGAAAAATTTATATCATTCAATTTCGATCAAAATAAACTAGAAATAATAGTTTACAATATTTTGTCAAACGCTTTTAAGTTTACAGAAAACAATGAAGAAATACGATTTATTGTACGTAAAACAGAACAGCAATCTTGTGAAATTATTGTAAAAGATACAGGCAAAGGAATAGCAGGTAATGAGTTAGAAAAAATATTCGATAGGTTTTATAGAGGCAAACAAGAAGATGCTACCACCATTTCTGGAACAGGTATTGGATTATCGTTTGTAAAAGAATTAATTGAATTACATGGAGGCAGCATAAAAGCAGAGAACAATAGTCTTAAAGGGAGCATTTTTACTGTTACATTACCTGTTACAAAAATTGAAAACACCTCATTAAATATTGCTAATACACCTATCATCAATAACAATACAAAATTAGAAATCACTTTAAACGAAACAGATATGCAAGAAGAATTAGAACAAGCCAATTTAGAACAAGAATTGCCTATTATTTTAGTGGTAGAAGATGATGTAGATATTCAAGAATACATTTATGAAATACTATCACCATCATTTAAAGTAATGATTGCCAATAATGGAAAAGAAGGCTTACAAAAAGCTTTTGAAATTATTCCAGACCTCATTATTAGCGATATTATGATGCCAGAAATGGATGGCATAGAATTGTGTGGCAAGTTAAAAGCAGATAAGGGCACTTCGCATATTCCTATCATTTTACTTACAGCATTAACCGATATGGCACATCATGTACAAGGCATTAAAGAAGGTGCAGATGTATACTTAGCAAAACCATTTAACTCACAATTACTGTTGGTACATATTCACAATCTGATTAATTTAAGAAACACTTTAAAAAATTTATATGCCAAGAAAATATTTTTAGGAACCAACAATTTTGAGATTCAATCTTTTGAAGAAGAGTTTCTTTTCAAACTAATGAAATTGGTAGAAGAAAATATTTCGAACAGCGATTTCAATAACGATGAATTAGCTACCCATATGTTTATGAGTAGATCTACTTTTTATAGAAAACTAAAAGCCGTAACTGGAATGTCTGGTAACGAGTTTATTCGAACATCTCGTTTAAATTATGCTGCCAAATTGTTAGAAAGTGGCAATTATTCTGTTACTGAAGCTGCTCAAGACGCTGGCTTTAACGATATTAAATACTTTAGAAAACGGTTTCAAGACCAATTTGGTGTTACACCTTCTGAATATAAAAAATAATCAATGGCTTATAAGATTTATAGGGCATAAATGCGACAGATACCCCTTTATTTTGAGTAGAACAATCTGAACAATTGAAATAGTTTAGCTGCTTATAAAAATGGTCATGAAATTGTTTTGCGATAATTAGTTGTATTCACAAAAAATACCAATTGCTCAAAAAACGATTGCTAAAAAATGCAATTATGAAAAGCATGCTTAAACGCCAACACTTATTACTGTTGTTAATTTCTTGTATTCTACAATCAACATTTATAACAGCAACTGCTCAAAAACAGCTTAAAGATTGGGAAAACCCATCTTTGTTAGATGAAAATAAAGAAGCTAGTCGTACCTCTTTTGTTGTATTCGATAAAAAGTCAGATGCACAATTACATAAAAAAAACGCTTCGCCTTTTTATAAATCGTTAAATGGTGTTTGGAAATTTTTATATACCGATAAAGCTCAAAACAGACCAACTGATTTTTATTCTCCCAGTGTAAATCATTCAAGCTGGAGTAACTTAACAGTACCTTCTAATTGGGAATTACAAGGTTTTGGCTTACCCATTTATACCAACATTATTTATCCTTTTCCAAAAAATCCTCCTTTTGTAGGAGACGATAATCCTGTAGGTACTTATAGAAAAGAATTTACAGTTCCTGCTGAATGGAAAGGCAAACAAATCATATTGCATTTTGGCTCTATTACTGGCTGTGCATTTATTTATGTAAATGGAAAAAAACTAGGCGTAAACAAAGCATCTAAACTAGCTGCAGAATTTAATATTACACCTTACTTAAAAGAGGGCACTAATTTATTGGCTGTTCAAGTATTTCGTTGGCACGATGGAAGTTATTTAGAAGATCAAGATTTTTGGCGTTTAACAGGTATTGAAAGAGATGTGTTTGTGTATGCATTGCCAACATTATCGCTGTGGGATTTTTCTATTCAAAGCACCCTTGATGATCAATATAAGAATGGGTTATTCAATGCATCAATCGTGTTAAGAAAATTTAAAGGCAACACTATTAAAGATGCTAAAGTATTGGTTGAGTTATTCAATGCTAAAGGAGATGTGGTATTTTCAAACCAAAAGAATATTGCAACAAACAACGATAGTTTGGTACAAGTTTCTTTTGAAACTACCATTAATAATATACAACAATGGAGTGCAGAAACGCCTAATTTATATAACTGTGTTATTACCTTACAAAATGCTGCAGGTGCAGTAATACAAGCAACTGCTTCAAAAATTGGTTTTCGTAAAATAGAAATTAAAAATGCACAGTTATTGGTTAATGGTAAAAAAATAATGGTACATGGTGTTAATAGACATGAGCATGATGAAAAGCTAGGTCATGTACCTACGAGAGAATTAATGTTGAAAGATATTCAGCTAATGAAGCAATACAACATTAATGCAGTTCGTACCGCTCATTATCCTAACGATCCTGAGTGGTTAGATTTATGCGATGAATTTGGTTTGTATGTTGTAGACGAAGCCAATGTTGAAATACATGGCATGGGTGTATTGCCTGGTAAAATAGATACCACAAACCATCCTGCATATTTACCAGAATGGGCTCCATCAATATTAAATAGAATTACAAGAATGCATGCTAGAGATAAAAACCATGCGTCTGTAATTATTTGGAGTTTAGGCAATGAATCTGGTAATGGTAAAGTTTTTTATGATGCTTATGTATGGTTGAAACAAAACGATAAAAGCCGACCAGTGCAATTTGAACAATCTTTAGAAGATTGGAATACAGACATAGTTTGCCCTATGTACCCATCTATTTCATACATGAAAAAATATGCTGCCGATAAAACCAAAACAAGGCCATTTATTATGTGTGAATATGCTCATGCAATGGGTAATAGTAGTGGTAACTTTCAAGAGTATTTCGATATTATTAAAGCCAGTCCACACATGCAAGGTGGCTTCATTTGGGATTGGGTAGATCAAGGAATAAAAACAAAAGATGAAAACGGGAATACGTATTGGGGTTATGGTGGCGATTTTGGTGCAGGTCATTTACAAAACGATGAGAACTTTTGTGCTAATGGTTTAGTTGCCGCTAACAGAACACCACATCCTGGTATATTGGAAGTAAAAAAAGTATATCAAGACATCATCTTTAAAAATATTGATTGGCAAAATGGAAAAATTTTGATAGAAAACAATTTCACTTTCATCAACTTATCTAATTATCAATTCAAATGGATATTGTTTAAGAACGGAATGGAAGTAGCATCTGATATGTTTACTTTAAACACAGCACCATCTACTAGTACAGAAGTGAATTTAAAACTTCCCAACATAACAACTGATGGAGAAACAACCCTAAACCTTTTTGCCTACACTAAAAATGCTACTGCTTTAGTACCTGCTAATCATGAAGTTGCAAGAGAGCAATTTGTTGACAAAAACAGCTACTTTACCAATATTGTAAAAAGCAATGCTGGTAGTTTGCAAATCAATAAAAAAGACAATGCTATTCACTTTACATCTGGAAATGTAAAAGGAAGTTTCAATACTAAAATGGGTAAATTAACAGCTTACACAATTAATGAAAAATCAGTTATTCTTTCATTTCCTGAGCCTTATTTCTGGAGAGCTCCAACAGACAATGATTTTGGTAGTCAAATGCCTCAAAAACTTGGTTATTGGAGAAATATTCATGCTTTACTACAACTAGATTCTGTAAAAACACATGAGCAAAATAGCGATGGTATAGTGGTTGAATGTTTCTATAAAATAGATGCTTCAGAAATAGTTTATTCCAATAAATATCACATTCAAAATAATGGTTCTATTACCATTACCTCTAATATACAATTACCAAATAAAGCTATACCAGAAATGCCTCGTTTTGGAATGCGTTTTACTATGCCAAAAGAATATACACAGATAGATTTTTACGGCAGAGGTCCATGGGAAAATTATAGCGATAGAAACACTGCAGCCTTTTTAGGAGTTTATAAACAAACTATTGCAGATCAGTTTGTTTCAAACTATATTCGTCCACAAGAAAATGGATATAAAACAGATATTAGATGGGTTCAATTATACAACCAACAAAGCGTTGGTATAAAAATTAGTGGCTTACAACCAATTTGTTTTAGTGCATTGCCTTATATGACAGAAGATTTAGATCCTGGTGTTACCAAAAAACAACAACATCCATCTAACTTGAATGAACGCAAGTTTACAACTGTTCATATCGACTTAAATCAAAGAGGTGTTGGTGGCGATAATAGTTGGGGTGCCCTTCCTCATAAACAATACCTATTAACCAATAAAAGTTATTCATACACATACACCATTGAACCCGTTTTAAAATAAACTATCTTATGAAAAAGTATTGCTTACTATTGATATTACTGATTGTTTGTACGGTAAATACAAATGCACAATCAACAAAAAAAAGTACAAAGCCTAATATCATTTTAATTTATACAGATGACTTGGGTTATGGCGATTTAAGTTGTTATGGTGCTTCTGCTATTGCAACACCTAACATTGATAAACTAGCCAAATCTGGCGTACGTTTTACCAATGCTCATACCACTTCTGCCACTTGTACACCTTCTCGTTTTTCGTTGCTTACAGGAAAGTATGCTTGGCGTAAAGAAGGCACTGGCATTGCTCCTGGCGATGCTACTTTAATTATTCCAACTACAGGCACTACTTTGCCTGGAATGCTACAAAAAGCAGGTTATTATACGGGTGTTATTGGCAAATGGCATTTAGGATTAGGAGATGAAAAAGGAGTTAACTGGAATGGAAATATTAGTCCTGGTCCATTAGAAATTGGCTTTAATTATTCGTTCTTAATTCCTGCAACTGGAGATAGAGTTCCATGTGTATTTGTTGAAAATCATAACGTAGTTAATTTAGATAAAAACGATCCCATAAAAGTAAGCTACAAACTACCCATTGATACAAGTGCCCCTACTGGTAAAAAAAATCCAGAGTTATTAAAAATGAAACCATCGCATGGTCATGATATGTCAATAGTAAATGGTGTAAGTAGAATTGGATATATGACTGGTGGAAAAGCTGCTTTATGGAAAGATGAAGACTTTGCAGATATTTTTGTTCAAAAAGCAAACACGTTTATTTCTAATCAAAAAAACAAACCTTTCTTTTTATACTTTGCTACACATGATATTCATGTACCTAGATTACCACATGCTCGTTTTGCCGGCAAAAGTGGAATGGGCCCAAGAGGTGATGTAATTCTGCAACTAGATTGGACGGTGAAACAAATTCAAGATTGCTTACAAAAAAATGGTTTATTAGAAAATACAATTATTATTTTCTCTAGCGATAATGGTCAAGTAATTGATGATGGTTATAAAGATGATGCAGTAGAAAAATTAGGTAATCACAAAGCTGCAGGACCCTTACGTGGTGGCAAATACAGTTCTTTTGAAGCTGGAACAAGAGTGCCATTTATTGTTAGTTGGAAAGGAAAAGTAACAGCAGGCAAAGTAAACGATGCATTGTTTAGTCAAATAGATTTATATGCTTCATTAGCTAGTTTGGCAAATACAACTGTAGAAAGCGGACAAGCACCTGATAGCAAAAACTATCTTCCTGTATTATTAAATAAAAGCAATCAACCAAGAGAGTATTTGGTAGAACAATCGCTTAATTCTACCCTATCATTAATTGTAGGAGATTGGAAATATATTGAACCCTCAAAAGGACCTAAAATAAATAGAGACACCAATACTGAATTGGGTAATTTACCACAACCTCAATTGTACAATTTAGCAACAGATATTGGTGAAACAAAAAATGTGGCAGCAGAAAATCTAGACAAGGTTAAAGAAATGCAACAGTTATTAGAGAAGATTAAAACACAGAAATAATTCAATCAAACTATATTAGTAGCCTAATAAGCTGCTCAAATGAAAAGTAAATTATCCGTTTTTTCAACAATCATATCCTTACAATTACTACTGCTATTCTCAAGTAGTTGTAAGAATACTGAAAATACAAGTGCTGAGCAATCTAGTAAAGACTCTGCTCATTCTTGCATGCAAGTGCCGAATAGATTTGGTCAATTAAACGATACAAGTACTATTACTGCTTCTAATGATTCATCATTAGCTGGAATGGTATTAATTCCTAGTGGAAGTTTTTCTATGGGTGCAGATAATGAACAAGCTTCTGAAGACGAATATCCTAAACACAGTGTAACTGTAGATTCGTTTTACATGGATGTTACCGAAGTTACCAATGCTCAATTCAAAAAATTTGTTGATGCAACTGGCTATATAACCACAGCAGAAAGAAAACCAAGTTGGGAAGAGCTAAAAAAAAGCTTACCACCTAATGCATCAAAACCTCATGACTCTTTATTAATTGCTGCTTCATTGGTATTTAAACCTAGTAATGGACCAGTAGATTTAAATAATTATTCAGCATGGTGGAATTGGGTGGCTGGTGCAAGTTGGAAACATCCTGAAGGCCCAAAATCTACCATTGTTGGAAAAGAAAATTATCCTGTGGTACATGTTAGCTGGTTCGATGCGATGGCATATTGTAAATGGGCAAGAAAAAGATTACCTACCG
Organism: Chitinophagaceae bacterium; assembly: GCA_049241285.1. GTDB lineage: Bacteria > Bacteroidota > Bacteroidia > Chitinophagales > Chitinophagaceae > Parasediminibacterium. Next base: position 18,170 of record JBMLQZ010000264.1, read on the forward strand.
AAGCTGAATGGGAATTTGCTGCTAGAGGTGGATTAATAAATAATATTTATCCATGGGGTAATGAATCTATTAATCAAGGCATGCCAAAGGCAAATAGTTGGGAAGGCTCGTTTCCTTATAAGAACGATCAAAAAGATGGTTATTATAAATTAGCTCCTGTAAAAATGTACAATGCCAATAAATATGGTTTGTATGATATGTCAGGAAATGTATGGGAATGGTGTAGCGATTGGTATCATAGCAACTATTATAAAACTGTTGCAAATCAAAAATCTATCAATCCACAAGGTCCACAAAGCAGTTACGATCCAGAAGACATTTATACACAAAAAAGAGTGTTAAGAGGCGGTAGTTTTTTATGTAACGATGCATATTGTAGCGGTTACAGAGCAGCAAGAAGAATGAAAAGCAGTCCAGATACTGGATTAGAACATACAGGTTTTAGATGTGTTCGATCTAAGAAAAAATAGTTACATAAATAAATATCCATTCTCTCAATATTTCAACCTTGCCAAATGCTTCAAAAAGTTACACTTTGTTGTTTATTATGTTTGAGTTGTATTGTCAACTATGCTCAGCAAAAAAGTAATCAACCCAATATAATTGTTATTCTGGTAGACGATTTAGGCTGGGCAGATTTAAGTATTTATGGCAGCACTTTTTATGAAACACCTAATTTAGATAAGTTAGCAAAACAAGGTATACGCTTTACGCAAAACTATGCTACCTGCCCTGTTTGTAGCCCTACAAGAGCAAGTTTATTAACTGGAAAATATCCTGTAAAAACAGGTGTAACTGATT
>JBMLQZ010000265.1:0-2179 GCA_049241285.1 Chitinophagaceae bacterium
AGTGGCTAAATTTCAACAACCCGATTTATTAACTACGCCTGTTTTACAAGATATAGAGAAAATAAGAAGGAATGTTTGGTTAGAATTGAATAGTTTTTTAACGCCGCTTGAGCAAGCCAATGTTTTAAGTAGCATTTTATACAACTACTATAATTTAAAAGGTTCTGAAGTAACTTACGATAAAAGGGAAGAATTTTTTATTCATACTGTTTTAGCCAATAAAAGAGGTAATGCACTAACAAACGGAATAATCTATCAAGTAATGTGTGAGTTGTTAGATATTCATGCTAAAATTATCAATATTCCAAAACAGTTTATTATTGCGTTTTATCATTCAGATTATGATCCTGAAAGTTATATAGGTCATCCACAAAATAAAATTCATTTTTTTGTAGATGCTACTAATGGCAATGCTTATTCACATGCAGATATTGAAGCCTATTTTAAAAGAATAGATGTTGCACCAAACGCATCGTATTATAAACCATTAAAGCATAAACGTACTATTCAAATATTACTAGAAGAATTAAGCAAATGCTATGATAATTTAGCTGATGAACAACAACAGCAAGAATTATTACAACTTGCTGCATTGTTAGATTAATGAGGTAAAAAATACCATTATCCTTTATTTGCTAATTGTCCACAAGCGGCATCAATATCCTTTCCTCTACTTCTTCTCAATCTTGCATTCACCCTATTTTTATCCAGAAAAATCATAAATTCATTTACTACTTCTTCCTCTGGTTTATAAAACTTAAATGCATCAATAGTATTGTATTCAATAATATTTACCAAATCGGCAGGAACTTGCCTGTATATTTTGATTAATTCTTCGGCATCTTTTTGTGTATCGTTAAAACCTTTAAATAGTATATATTCAAAAGTAATTTCATTGCCAGTTTGTTTGTAGAAATAATTCAACGCTTCAATTAAAGCATTAATATTATTGCTTTCATTAATTGGCATAATCTCATTTCGTTTTTTATCATTTGCAGCATGTAATGAAAGGGCCAACTTAAATCTTACTTTATCATCTCCCAAATGCTTTATTTGCTTAGCCACACCTGCAGTAGAAACAGTGATACGTTTTGGACTCATAAATAGTCCATCTTCAGCAGTAATTCTTTCAATAGCCTTAAGTACGTTTTTATAATTTAATAATGGCTCACCCATACCCATAAATACAATATTGGTAAGCTTACTATTATGTACTTTTTCACTTTGTTCATTGATTAAAACTACTTGATCGTAAATTTCGTCGTAAGTAAGATTTCTTCTTTTTTCCATATAACCTGTTGCACAAAACTTACAACTTAAACTACAGCCAATTTGAGATGAAACACAAGCCGTTTTTCTATCTTTTGTAGGAATTAATACACCTTCAATTAAATGGTTATCAACCGTTTTAAATCTACTCTTTACAGTGCCATCTTCACTATATTGACTAGTCTCTACAGTTAAAGCAGGTAAGGTAAAATTGGCTTCTAATTTTGCTCTTAACTCTTTACTTAAATTAGTCATATCTGCAAAGCTGTGAGCATGTTTCTGCCATAGCCATTCATGTACTTGCTTTACTCTAAACTTTTTTTCTCCAATTGTTTCAAAATAATTGGTTAATTCATCCAACGATAAATGACGAATATTTTGTTGTGTTGCCATTTGGCAAAGGTATTGCAGCAATCGGAGAGATATATCTTTATTTTTGAAACTTGTTATTTCTTTTTTTTGAACATAAAATTTGCTAAAAATGTCTGCTGCATATATTATAGATGCTATAAGAACACCCATTGCTCGTTATGGTGGAAAATTAAGTGCTATTAGACCAGATGATTTACTGGCTTTGGTAATTAAAAAATTGATAGAAAGAAATACAACAATAGACTGGAATTTGGTGGAAGATGTAATTGTAGGTGCAGCTAACCAAGCTGGTGAGGATAACCGAAATGTTGCTAGAATGGCTGCTTTGTTGGCAGGGTTACCTGTTTCTGTTGCTGGAAATACTGTTAATAGACTTTGTGGTAGTGGAATGCAAGCAATTATGGATGCAGCAAGGGCAATTATGTGTAATGAAGGATTTTTATATATAGCAGGAGGTGTAGAAAGTATGACAAGAGCTCCATTTGTTACTGCAAAAAGTGATGCTAGTTTTTCTAGAAAAATTGAGACATATGATACA
>JBMLQZ010000266.1:0-1135 GCA_049241285.1 Chitinophagaceae bacterium
ATGCTCTTGCAGTATGAGCATTCGTCATGGTTTCTTGTGTAGTAAATGTTTTAGAAGCCACTAAAAATAAGGTTTCATCTGCTTTTACCTTTTTTAGTGTTTCAGCTATATGTGTACCATCTATGTTGCTTACAAAATAAGTTTCAATGCCATCAATCCAATAAGGTTTTAAGGCTTCTGTTACCATTACTGGTCCTAAATCACTTCCACCAATACCAATATTTACAATATATTTAATTGGTTTGTTGGTATAACCTTTCCATTCACCAGAATGAATTTGTGCACAAAACTTTTTCATTTGAATTTGCACCTTTTTTATCAAAGGCATAATATCTTTTCCTTCAACAAGAATAGGGGTATCTGAAAAATTTCTTAATGCAGTGTGTAATACGCTTCTTTGTTCGGTTTCGTTAATTTTTAAACCAGCAAACATATCATGAATGCCTTCTTTTACTTTACAATCTTCTGCTAATTGTAATAGTAATTGTAATGTTTTTTGGTTGATGATATTTTTAGAATAATCAAAAACGATATCTCCTAAACAAAGCGAAAATTTAGTAAATCTATCCTGATCTTGTGCAAACAAATCTCTCATGTGTTTACGACTCATTTCATCTTCGTAGTGCTTTTTAAGTAATAGCCATGCTTGTGTATTGGTAGGATTGATTCTAGCTAACATATGTATTGATTAATTATTTATTTATTGCTATAACGATTGAATGGTTTTGATTGTTTTATTTACCATTTCAGAATTAATGTCTATATGTAACACCATTCTTATTTGTGTTGCTGATATTTTGAATAATAGAATATTGTTTTCTTGCATTTTATGTACAAAAGAATCAGTTGTATATCTTCCTTTGATTTCAGCAATAATAATATTGGTTTCTACAGGAAAAATATTGCCTACAAAATCTTTTTCTGCTAAAGCCTGAGCAATTTTTTTTGCATGAAAATGGTCATCGGCTAATCTTTCAATATTATGGGTTAAAGCATAAATACCGCCTGCAGCAATGTATCCAGCTTGTCTCATTCCGCCTCCAAAAACCTTTCGAACTCTCCTTGCTTTTTTTATGAATTCATCTGACCCTAATAATACGCTTCCCACAGGTGCTCCTAAACCTTTACTTAAGCA
>JBMLQZ010000267.1:0-3516 GCA_049241285.1 Chitinophagaceae bacterium
ACTCCAAAATAAAAGCCAAATAAATCCAACAGCACCAATTACTAAAAATGCTGATTGCCAACCCCAATTTTTAGCAATCCAAGGTACTGTGAGTGGAGCAAGTATGGCACCAATATTTGCACCTGAATTAAAAATTCCGGTTGCTAATGATCTTTCTTTTTTAGGAAAATATTCTGCTGTTGCCTTGATGGCTGCAGGAAAATTGCCGGCCTCGCCAAAACCTAAAACAGCTCTAGACAACATAAACCCTGCAATGGAAACAGGAACTGCACCTAAACCAACCCATGCAAGTACACTTGAAGTTACTTCACCAAAAAAAATTGCATAAGCATGCATTATTGCACCTAATGACCAAATAATTATTGCCCAAATATATCCCCATTTAGTACCTAGTTTATCTATAATTCTTCCTGCAAAAAGCATAGATATTGCATAAACAAACTGAAACACAGATGTGATATTTGCATAATCTGAATTGGTCCAATTAAACTCCTTCGATAAATCTGGAGCTAATAGGCTTAATACCTGTCTATCTAAATAATTTACTGTTGTTGCAAAAAAAAGTAAAGCACAGATAGTCCATCTGAATTTACCTATTGATAGGTTGGAAGTTTGATTCATGGGGCAATTGTTAGAGGGTTAAATAAAATCTAAGACACTATATTTTATTACTATTATTTGTTTTTCAGTAAATAAAGTAATGGATGAAAAACTATGTTACACACCACTGAATATTGAAAAGCCGCCATCAACACAAATCATAGAGCCTGTTACAAAAGCACTAGCATCACTTAATAACCAAACCAAAGCACCCTTAAGCTCATCAGGATTTCCAAAACGTTTAAATGGAGTTTGAGAAATAACCTTTTGACCTCTATCTGTATACCCACCTTCTTTATTGGTTAATAAAAATCTATTTTGTTCTGTAAGAAAAAAACCTGGAGCCAATGCATTCATGCGAATGGTATCGCCATAACGATTGGCTAATTCAACTGCAAACCATTGATTATAACAGTCAATAGCTGCTTTACCCATATTATACCCTATTACTTTAGTTACTGCACGTTTACTGTTCATAGAAGATATGTTTACTATACTACCATTTCCAGTTTTTGCAATTGCATCGCCAAATATTTGTGTAGGAATAATGGTACCCCAAACATTTAAGTCAAGGGTTTTACGCATTCCTTCAATATTCATAGAAAAAATATCTTGATCGGGTTGCAAAACACCTTCAGGCATATTACCACCTGCTGCATTTACCAATCCATCAATTTTACCATAAGCTTGTAATATTTGTTGTTTACATGTTTGCAACTGAGCTTCATTAGTTACATCTGCAACCAAAGCAATTGCATTACCGCCTTTTGCAATTATAGCGGCGGCTCTTTCTTCTGCAACTTCTTTTTTTCTACCTAAAATTCCTACAGTGCCTCCAGCTTCAACAATTGCATCTATAAATGCACCACCAAGAATGCCAGTTCCACCGGTTACAATAATTACTTTTCCTTGTAAACTAAATTTGTCTAAAAAATTGGTCATATATAATTTGTATAATTCGTGATGGTTAAATTACAAGAGCGTTGCAATAGGTGCAGGATCCATATCGGTAAATTCTTTGTTTTCACCTGCCATAGCCCAAATAAAACTATAATTACCAGTGCCACAACCACAATGAATGCCCCAACTTGGAGAAACTATGGCCTCATTGTTAGCTACTACTAAATGTCTTGTTTCTTGTGGTTCACCCATAAAATGAAAAACTCTTTGATCTGGTGCTACATCAAAATAAAAATAAATTTCGCTCCTTCTATCATGTGTATGAGGAGGTACACTGTTCCAAACACTACCACTTTTAATTTTGGTAATTCCCATAACTAATTGACAGCTTTGAATACCATCGTTATGTATGTATTTAATTAGTTGACGTTCATTACAAGTTTCTTTTGCTCCTAATTCTAAAGGTGCAGCATCGGTACTTTTTAAAAAGGTAGTTGGATAACTTTGATGAGCTGGTGCAGAAGTAAGAAAAAATATTGCAGTACTATGCAATTCTTTACTTTGAAAGCTTACGTTTTTTACTCCCTTGCCAACATACAAACAATCATGTTTTTGAAGTTGGTATTGAACACCATCTGCAATTACGGTTCCTTCACCACCAACATTAATAATTCCTAATTCTCTTCTCTCTAAAAAATAGTCACTTTTTAAGTTTACATAAGTAGGTAATATAATAGTATCGGCAATTGGCTTTACAACTCCAGACACCATTCTATCATAATGTGTATAGACTAATTCTGCTTCATTGTCTTTTTCTAATCCATCTAATAGAAAATTTTCTCTTAACTGTTTGGTGGTATAATTTTTACAGTCATTGTAGTGAACTGCATGAATAGTTTTTAATTGAGTAGTATTCATTTCTTGGCTTTTAAAAGTTAACACCATTACAGTGTGTAATAATTAGCAATCAAATAAGTTGTTTCAGATGCCTAAGATGGTTAAAATAATTGATTAAATGATTAGTATTACAAATGAATATTTACGGAAACGTTTCCGACTAAATGATTAAATTGGTAACTGAAAAAGTTTGCCTAATTTGCTTATTGTATGGAAAAAGTTGACATAAAATCGCTTGCAAAAGAGTTAAATATCTCTGTTTCTACTGTATCGAGAGCTTTAAGAGATAGCCATGAAATTAGTAAAGCAACTATTGATAAGGTAAAAGCTTTAGCCGAAGAAAGAAATTATCAACCACATCCTTATGCATCTATCTTAAGAAAAAGTAAAACTAAAACCATTGGTATTATTGTGCCCGAGGTAGCAAATAACTTTTTTGCCAAAGTATTTAGTGGAATTGAAACAGTTGCTCAAGAGCATAAATATCATGCACTTATTTACTTAACACATGATGAATACGAAAAAGAAGTAGCCATATTAAAACACCTAAAAAGTGGGCGTGTTGATGGAGTAATTATGAGTATTGCATCAAACACCAAAATTCATGACCATATAGAAGACTTAATACAAGCTGGAATTCAAGTAATTTTTTTTGATAGAATTGGAGAATCTATTACTACAACAAAAGTAACTACCGACGATTTTGAGAGTGCTTACAATGCCACAGTTCATTTAATTAAACAAGGTTGTAAAAAAATTGTGCATATCACAAGATTCTTACACCAGTCTAATACAAAATACAGAAAACAAGGATTTATTAAGGCTTGTCAAGATTTTCGACTCAATATTCAAGATGATTGGGTAATTGAATATGAAGATGAAAAGAGTATTGAAATTTTATTGAAAGAACGACTTTCTTCTGAAAATAAACCAGATGCAATATTTTCAGCGTTAGAATCATTGTCATTATATCCTTACAAAATTTGTAAAGAATTAGGCATTCATATTCCTAAAGAAATAAAACTAGTAAGTTTCTCAAATATGGATGCAGCATCATTATTAGTTCCCTCACTAACCACTATTACTCAACCAGCATTTGAAATTGGAAAAGCAGCTGCT
>JBMLQZ010000268.1:0-10842 GCA_049241285.1 Chitinophagaceae bacterium
CATTGGTGTTTGCCATTGTATTCTTTGTAATTTTTCATTTGCTAAATACTTTTGGAGAGAAGTTTTCTAGAGAAAATGTAACCAATGTATTTACAGGTATGTGGCTTTCTACTTTGGTATTAATTCCAATAGGCATTTTCTTAATTTATAAAGCCATGAGAGATTCTCAATTGTTCAATAACGAAGCGTACTTCCGCTTACTGAAAACAGTTAGAAACTTTGTAGTGAATAAAGCGTACTTTAAGCAATCTAATTCTAATAACAATGAGCCAACAACATAAAAGCAGAAGAAAGTTTTTAATCAATTCAGCAAAAGCCACTGCTGCAATTGCTTTGTCAAATAGCATTTTACCTGCGTTTGTATCTAATGAAATATTCAGTCAACAACTAGGTTATACACAACAACCATTACTGTATAAATATGCTGATTTGGAAATTGCTATTGATGCTGCAACTATGGAAATTCATTACACCAAACATGCAGCAGGCTATTCAAAAAATTTATTAGAAGCTTGTGTAGCAGAAAAAGTAAATACACAAGAAACTTCATTAGAAAGTTTAATGAATTCCATTTCTAAGTATTCTACCAAAATGAGAAACAATGCTGGTGGACATTACAATCATGAATTGTTCTGGAAAAATATGACTCCTAATGTTGGTTCTAAACCATCAAAAGAATTGATGCAAAAAATAGTGAGTAGTTTTGGTTCATTTGATGCATTTAAAACTCAATTTACCGATGCAGGAAAAAATAGATTTGGCAGTGGCTGGGCTTGGTTGGTGTTAAATGCAGATAAACAATTAAGTATAGGCTCAACACCTAATCAAGATAATCCATTAATGAATATCAGCGATTTTAAAGGAATACCACTCTTAGGTTTAGATGTTTGGGAACATGCTTATTATTTGCGTTATCAAAACAAAAGAGCAGACTACATACAAGCTTGGTGGAATGTAGTAGATTGGAACATGGTTAGCAATAGATTTGAAACTGCACTTCAGAAGTAGAAATGTTTATCTATTTCAACATCTTTTTTTAGACTTTTTAAATCACTGCTTTGCAAGCATCTTCTCAACAAAATTTTCGTGTTCAATTATGGATTACCATATTGAGCATTGTGCTATTTATTGCAAAAATTATTGCTTATTATCTCACCAATTCTTTATCTATTTTAACCGATGCCTTAGAAAGTATTGTAAACGTTTTGGCTGGTTTTATTGGTTTATACAGTTTATATGTTGCTGCTAAGCCAAAAGATAAAGACCATCCTTATGGCCATGGAAAAGCAGAGTTTGTTTCAGCAGCAGTTGAAGGTTCATTAATTATTGCTGCAGGCATTTTAATCATCTATCAAACCATAAAAAATGTTATACAACAACAACCAATTCAAGCTTTAGACACTGGTTTTATATTGATTGGTGCTACTGCAATTTTAAACTTTGCGGCAGGATATTTTTGCATGTCTATTGGTAAAAAAAATAATTCATTAGCATTACAAGCAAGTGGCAAACATTTACAAATAGATACCTATTCAACTATTGCTGTTATTGTAGCATTAATTATCATTCATTATACACAATGGTATTGGGTAGATGCTGGCGTTGCAGTTTTGGTAAGTGTAATTATTTTGTATAATGGTTATAAAATTATTCGTTCATCATTAGCAGGAATTATGGACGAAGCAGATATTGAACTTTTGGAACAATTAGTAATTGTTGTAAACAAGAATAGACAAGAAAATTGGATTGATTTACACAATGTTCGTGTTATTAAATATGGAATTACCTTACATGTAGATTGCCATTTAACCATACCTTGGTATTTAAACATTCATGAAGGACACAAAGAGGTAGACGATTTATACAATATTATTCAATCTAGATTTGGCGATAGCCTTGAATTATTTGTTCATACCGATGGCTGCTTACCTTTTAGCTGTAATATTTGCTCAAAAGTAAATTGTGCAGAAAGAAAAAATGCATTTGAAAAAACAATTGATTGGACTTTAGATAACTTAATTAACGATCAAAAACATACTGTTGAAAACGCATCAATTAACAAAGTATAGGTATTATATAGGCAAATAAAAAAGGATATTACCAATACTTTATCAATATTCACAAGCAATAACTAATCTAAGTATTTTCGCTATAAATTATAAGCTAACATCTTTAAATAATTGGCAATGGAAGCATGGAAAGTATATCAAGAAACAAATAAAGAAAAATTTCTGAACGAGCTATTAGAGCTACTAAAAATTCCTAGTGTAAGTGCAAGAAGTGAACATCAAACAGATATGATTGCATGTGCAGAAGCAGTAAAACAACGATTGTTAGAAGCTGGTGCAGATACAGTTACAATTTATGAAACAGAGGGTCATCCTATTGTTTATGGAGAAAAAATAATTGATGCTACAAAACCTACTGTTTTAGTGTATGGCCACTACGATGTACAACCTGCTGATCCTTTGAACTTATGGAAAAGCGGACCATTTGAACCAGTAATTATTGATGGAAAAATTTTTGCCAGAGGAAGTTGTGATGACAAAGGGCAATTTTATATGCATGTAAAAGCCCTAGAAACGTTGGTAAACACCAATACGCTAAACAATAATATTAAGTTTTTAATTGAAGGAGAAGAAGAAATTGGCAGTCCTAATTTGGCAACTTTTGTAAAACAAAATAAATCGCTTTTACAAGCAGATGTAGTACTTATTAGTGATACTTCCATGCTAAGCATGCAAACACCATCTATTGATGTGGGTGTTAGGGGTTTAAGTTATATTGAAGTAGAAGTTACAGGACCAAACAGAGATTTACATAGTGGTGTTTATGGTGGTGCTGTTGCCAACCCAATTACCATGTTAAGTAAAATGATTGCTGCTTGCCACGATGAAAATAACCACATTACTATTCCTGGTTTTTACGATGATGTGGTAGAAACAACGCCAGAAGAAAGAGCAAAAATGGCACAAGCACCTTTTGATGAAAATGAATACAAATCTGATTTAGGTATTACTACATTATGGGGAGAAAAAGGATATACCACTAACGAACGAACTGGCATAAGACCAACACTTGAAGTAAATGGAATTTGGGGTGGCTACACAGGTGAAGGTGCTAAAACAGTATTGCCATCTAAAGCATTTGCAAAAATTTCTACAAGATTGGTTCCAAACCAATCATCTGCAAAAATTACTGAAAAATTATTAACCTATTTTAAAAGTATGGCTCCTGCTGGTGTTACTGTAAATGCTACAGAACATCATGGTGGTGAACCTTATATGACACCCATTGATAGTGTAGAATATCAAGCTGCATCAAAAGCAATTGCAACAACATTTGGCAAAGAGCCTATTCCTGTACGTGGTGGTGGAAGCATACCTATTTGTGCTTTGTTTGAAAAAGAATTGGGAATAAAAATTGTATTTATGGGCTTTGGATTAGATAGTGATAATTTACATAGCCCAAACGAAAAGTTTGATGTTTTTAACTTTTATAAAGGCATTGAAACCATTCCTTATTTTCATCAGTTTTATACTGAATTGAAAAGATAGTTCAATGAACTTTTACTGTAAAAAACAGTAGCAATATGAATCAAACAGCAACAAAAGAAAAACTTCGTATTGACAAATATTTGTGGGCTATTCGGCTATTTAAAACTAGAAGCCTTGCTGCAGAAGCATGTGACAAAGGAAAAGTAAAATTACAAGGCAGTGCTGTAAAAGCCTCAAAAACAGTGAATATTGGCGATGAATACGAAATAAAAACAGAAGCCAAAAAATGGTTTATTAAGGTTACTGGTTTATTACACAATAGAGTAGCATACACCGAAGCCATTTTGAATTATATTGATTTAACACCTGAAGAAGATATAGTTGTAATTAAATTTCAACCTTCTTCTTTTCATACTGGAAAAAGATTAAGTAAAGTGGGTAGACCAACAAAAAGAGATAGAAGAGATTTAGATGGTTTTATGGAAGAAGAATAAACCCACAAGAGCCAAATAACTTAACCAAACAATACTTTTATGAGAGGAACTTTTTTGTGCTTTTTCTGTACAATCGCTTTTTTTAGCAATGCACAAGAAAAAGCAATTTTTACTAAAAATGATACTACTTGGGTACAAATAGAAGCAGAGTTTCCTGGAGGAAGAGCAGGATGGGCTAAATATTTGACTAAGAAACTCAATAGAGACATTGCTTCAGAATATGTAAAATTTCCAAAAAAAGCCAAAGACACATCTGTTAAAGTAACAGCTTGGGTTCTTTTTATTATAAATACTGATGGAAGTATATCTGAGGTTGAGGTAGAAAATCAGAAAGAGCTTCATCCAAAAGTTGCAGCAGAAGCTATTAGAGTAATTAAAGAAGGGCCATTGTGGACACCAGCTCAGCAAGAATATTTTATTTCTTTACCCGATAAACCTGTAGAACAACAAATAGAAGAAGCTATGATAAGAGGTATCAAGAAAGTAAAGTATAGAGCTAAGCAAGCAATAACTTGGGTTGTTATTCCATAGTATTTATAAATACAATCTTTTTCATGACAATAGATATTATTACCGTTTCACCAGAATTACTAACAAGTCCTTTTAGCCATAGTATTATGAAAAGGGCTCAGGAGAAAGGTTTGCTGAATGTAAGAACACATAACCTTAGAGATTGGGCAATTAATAAACATGGTCAAGTAGACGATTATCAATATGGTGGTGGTGCAGGTATGGTAATAATGTGTGAGCCTTTAGCCAATGCAATAGAACATTTACAAAAAACAACCACTTACGATGAGATTATTTATATGACACCTGATGGCCCAACATTTAACCAACAAACGGCCAATCAATTATCCATGAAAGAAAATTTATTGATTATTTGTGGGCATTATAAAGGCATTGATCAACGAATTAGAGATCTATATGTAACCAAAGAAATTTCTATTGGTGATTATGTTTTAAGTGGAGGTGAATTAGCTGCCGCTGTTGTGGTTGATGCAATTGGTCGTTTAATTCCTGGGGTTTTAAATGATGAAACCTCTGCCCTTTTCGATAGTTTTCAAGACAACTTATTAGCACCACCAGTTTATACAAGACCAGCAGATTTTAGAGGCCAAACAGTGCCTGAAATTTTATTAAGTGGGCATCCTCAAAAAATTGAAGATTGGCGGCACGAACAAAGCATACAACGAACCAAAGAAAGAAGACCAGATATATTACGCTAACACAAGTAGCAATTTAGCATTCTCTAACAACAGCTACATATTCTGCAAAGCCCAATAAATCCCAAAAAATATTTCCTGTTACAGCTTTTCCTCTCAACCATCTTAATACAACCCTAATGGGTGTCATTAATAATAAAAACAAACTTCTTCTATTACCTGCACTTAAAATAGAACAAGCTTTTGATAAAAACAATTCACTTAATTCTTCAATAGTGTATAATCGTACATGCGATGCATCGTCATAGTAATTCAAAGTTCCTTTCATAGAAGGCAAGGTTAAACTTCTTCTTCCTGGGTATTCTACATACATTACTCCACCAATTTTTAACTTACTTACCAAAGCTGCCAATACTTCATCGCCATTTGCTAAATGTTCTATAACGTGTACTAAAAGTATTGCATCGAAAAAATTATCAGGAATAGCATCAAATTCAAGCTTGGTTAAATCCATTTCATAAAACCCTTTCATCACTGCAAAATCGGCTTCATTATTATTATAGTTTTTATCTAAATCAACCCCATAATAATTGCATTGAGTAAATAACGAAACTGTTTTACTTGCAGAATGGTTTCCTGCACCAATATCTAAAAGAGTAAATTCATCGTTCTTAAAAAATTGATATAAAAAAGCATATTTAGGATTTTGCAATCGCATCCAACGCTTAACAGCATGTTTCATTCTAAAAAATTGTGCTGCAAAATAGGGATAGTTTATTGATAATGATGAACAAAAAAGGAATGTATAACACTAAATTAAATATTACAGTTACTAAATAATTTCATTTACACCAAAACGGCTTTGCACCTACATTTGCACCTTAAATATTTACCTGCTAACTCATGCAAAAGAAAATTCAATCAGCACTTATTTCTGTTTTTTACAAAGATGGATTAGAAACACTTGGTAAACAATTACATGCAAATGGTATTACAATTTATTCAACAGGTGGCACACAAACATTTTTAGAAAATTTAGGAATTTCTTGTGTACCTGTAGAAAGCCTTACTACTTATCCTTCTATATTAGGAGGAAGAGTAAAAACCTTGCATCCTGTTGTTTTTGGCGGTATTTTAGGAAGAAGATATGAAGCACAAGATTTAGTAGAAATGAAGCAATATGCTATTCCTGAAATTGACTTAGTAATTGTAGATTTATATCCTTTTGAAGAAACCTTAAAAAGCACCAGTGAAGAAAAGCTAATTATCGAAAAAATTGACATTGGTGGTCCAAGTATGATACGTGCAGCTGCAAAAAACTTTAAAGATGTAGCGGTTATTGCTGCAAAAGATGATTATGCCACATTAGAAAATATTTTAAAAGAACAAGATGGTTGTACTACATTAGAACAACGCAAATCTTTTGCAGCCAAAGCTTTTGAAGTAGTAATGAATTATGATATTGCTATAAGTAATTATTTTAATCCTACAAATACAACCACACAAACAAACACAGTAAAGCAAGTATTACGATATGGTGAAAACCCACATCAAAATGCTTATTTTAAAGGCAACCTAAATGATGTTTTTACACAGTTAAATGGCAAAGAATTATCGTACAATAACTTAGTAGATGTTGATGCTGCTATTCAATTAATTCATGAATTTAATACCGAAGAAAACAATACTGTTTTTGCCATTATTAAACATACAAATGTATGTGGTGTAGCTAGTAGAAATACGGTAAAAGAAAGTTGGGATGCTGCATTGGCAGGAGATCCTGAAAGTGCTTTTGGTGGTGTTTTGGTTACCAATGGCATAGTTGATAAAGCAACAGCTGAAGCAATTAACGAGATATTTTTTGAAGTACTTATTGCTCCAAATTTTGAAGAAGATGCATTGGCAGTATTAAAAAGCAAAAAGAATAGAATTTTATTGGCACTAAAAAGCAATGCACAAATTGAAACAACACAAAGCAAAACGTTATTAAACGGAACCTTACATCAAGATAATGATCAAGGCAATTTTGCAGATTGGAAAGAAGTTGGGGGAAGAACAAGTTCTGAAGAAGAAAAGGCGAATTTAACTTTTGCAAATATCATTTGTAAACATTTGAAGAGTAATGCCATTGCGTTGATTAAAAACAAACAATTAGTAGGCAAAGGTTGTGGACAAACTAGTCGTGTAGATGCTTTACGCCATGCAATTGAAAAAGCAAAACAGTTTAACTTCGATTTGAATGGGGCAGTTTTAGCTAGCGATGCTTTTTTTCCATTTAATGATTGTGTTCAAATGGCACATATTGAAGGTATTGAAGCATTTATTCAACCAGGGGGTTCAATTAGAGATAAAGATAGTATAGACTATTGTGTGACTAATAACTTGGTGATGATTATTACGGGATTAAGACACTTTAAGCACTAACAAAAGGTTGTTTTGCTTTATACGAATTCATCTATATTTATTAAACTTTTCTACTTTAAGTAAACGAAACAGTGTATACTGTTTCGTTTACTTTTTAAAAATAAGTGTATGACTATTAAACAAAAAGCATATTTAGCACTTACTGCAACTTCAATTATTTGGGGAACAACTTGGGTAGCAAGTAAAATGGCCGTTCAACATGTTCCAGGATTACAAGTGTCTGCAATAAGACAGTTAATTGCTGGTTTAATTTATATCACATTTTTCAAATTTCAAGGTCAGCCTTGGCCTACTTTTCAGCAGTTTAAGCGGTTATTGTTACTTTCTTTTTTTATGCTCATTATTGCTAATGGTTTTTCTAGTTGGAGTATTGGATTTATTTCTAGTGGTTTAGCAGCACTAATTGCAACTTTATCGCCATTAAGTGTTGTAGTTATTGAGATGGTTTTTTATAAAGCCAAATATAATTGGCTAACTTTTATTGGATTATTGGTTGGCTTATCTGGTGTTGTAGTAGTGTTTTATGAAAATGCTTTTCACCACCAAAGTGAGGGTTATATTCTAGGAATTACTTTAGGAATTATTGCAATGATTAGCTGGAGTATTGGAAATATTTTGGTTGCAAAAGCATCAGATACAATGAACCCTTATTACAGTATGGGATGGCAAATGTTTATTAGTGCTCCATTTATTTTTTTATTCGCTGTAAGCACTAAAAATACTGTACCAATTAGCAGTATACCTTTTGAAAGTTGGGCATCTATTGCTTATTTAGTAATACTTGGCTCTTGTTTTACTTTTGTTTGTTTTATCTATACCTTAAAAAATTTACCGCCAGCATTATCTTCTTTATATGCTTATATTAATCCTATAGTAGCAATGTTTACAGGGGCATTATTATTACAGGAAGAACTTAGTACATCAATTATACTAGGATCATTAATTACAATTTCTGGAGTATTTATTGTAAACAAAAGTTTGAAGAAATAATATTGAAATATCTTAAAGAAAACACATGGATGATTTAACACTAATTAATACTCCATCGTTTTAATTTCTGCTCGTATGGTGCAAGAACAAATGCCTTAAAATCAAAATAGACTAGTCCAATTTTTTTTGCGTAATAATTATACAATGTAGTAGTAAATGGTATGTTAGATATTGTAAAAGTAATATCTTCCTTTACCCTAATTACGCTATCAAAACGAATGTTATCGATATTATAACTTACATTTTTAGCATCAATAGTAAACTTAATTTTATAAGTAAAATTCCCTTGAACAGGATCTGAACCAGTTATTAGATCTGTTTCCCAACTACCACCTACATTTAATTTATCATCTAAAAATAAAAACTCACGGGTTTCGGTATTTGGAATTCTTCCAAATCCATATTTTCCATAGTAATAATATTTGCCATTATTATCTTTTCTATATAAAGCGGTGTCTTTTAAACTAGTAGTAAACAATCTATAAGTATTACCATTTACCACTCTTGTATTTGCAAGTGTTGTTACTCTAAGCGTATCTAATTGAGTGCCATTTTGAGTATTGTAAGTCCAGTTACTACCACTACTCATAGGAAAATAATCAAATTCTGTTGCAGATGGTGGGTTAAATGGTGCAATTAAAATTTTAGTTGGGTCAGCATCTACCTGAAAATGACAGCTGCTGTTATTAAAATAAACATTATAATCTGCAATTATGGGCAAAATAGGCATTCCATATCCTTTCAGTTTTATAACATGAACACCCGTTTTAATGATGAAAGTGGAATCTCTAAACCAAAAACCATTGGTAGAATCGGTGTAAATAACATATTTACCAGGTACCGTAAAATTTACTTTTACTAAAACATAATTACTATCTGTTAGTGCAGTATCCATTCCATAATGACCTGCAACAATAATATCTTGACAATTTCCTGCAGCATCTAGCAATGTTCCTTGTGCATTGCCTAAATGCAAAGGTATTCCCTCTAAACTGGTTTCTTTTTTACAAGAAGCAATACCAATGAATAGCAAAAAAACTAAAATGATATATTTCAATGGAACAGTTTTAAATAATAATGAATACGAATATAAAACTTAAACCACTTTTGCAGCTA
The DNA here is from genome assembly GCA_049241285.1 of Chitinophagaceae bacterium. Classification (GTDB taxonomy): domain Bacteria; phylum Bacteroidota; class Bacteroidia; order Chitinophagales; family Chitinophagaceae; genus Parasediminibacterium. Next base: position 9,688 of record JBMLQZ010000268.1, read on the forward strand.
TATTTAAAAGACTTTTACCAGAAGAAATTTGTAAAATATTGTTAAGTGTTGTAAAAGCAATTTGTGTTAAAGCTTCTTGGGTAAAAAAAGCTTGATGAGCTGTTACCAATACATTTGGAAAGCTTGTAAGCCTTTGAATAATATCATCTTGAATAATATCACCTGATAAATCTTTGAAAAACAATTTTTCTTCTTGTTCGTATACATCAATTCCTAAATACCCAATTTTTCCTGTTTTTAAGGCTTGAATAGCATCTTTTGTTTGAATTAACCCACCCCTACTTGTATTAATAATCATTACACCTTGTTTCATTAATTGTAGTGTATTGCTATTAATAATATGTTGTGTTTGCTCATTTAAAGGACAGTGTAATGAAACTATATCTGCTTCTTGCAAAATTTCAATTAAAGGATGAAACGTTACTCCTAATGCCTCTAAATCTTTATTTGCAATAACATCAAAAGCCATCACTTTACAACCAAAGCCAATCATTATTTTACAAAATGCCTTACCAATATTTCCTGTTCCTATTACTCCTACTGTTTTACCATGAATATCAAAACCCAATAAGCCTTGCAAAGCAAAATTTTGTTCCCTTACTCTGTTATAAGCTTTATGCGTTTTTCTATTTAGTGTAAGTATCATTGCAACTGCATGTTCTGCAACTGCTTCTGGTGAATAAGCAGGAACTCTACAAACCGAAATTCCATGTTGTTTACAAGCATCAATATCTACATTATTAAAACCAGCACAACGTAAAGCAATCATTTTTACACCACTATTGGCAAGAATTTCTACAACATTAGCATCAACTTTATCATTTACAAATACACATACAGCATTAGCAGATTGAGCTAAATTGGCAGTTTGTACATTTAGCTGAGCTTCATGAAATATCAATTTAAAGTTAAATGCGGCATTACATTGAGTAAAAAACTGTTGATCGTAAACTTGCGTAGAAAAAAATGCTATGGTAAAAGATGTTTGCATAACTAGAATGTTGTGTGCAAAGTAGTGAAATAAAAAAAGGGTAACCATTTCTGATTACCCAAGTTGTTTTATATTTAAGGTTAAATTTAATTAAGCTCCATATACAATTGTTGGTGGATTGCTGATACAAGCGAATGCACTAGCGGGTGTTGAACCAGTTAAGA
>JBMLQZ010000269.1:0-5981 GCA_049241285.1 Chitinophagaceae bacterium
TGCCTTTGCACCAAGAGTTAGTTTAGCTGGTGTACAATTATTATAACTATTTGCAAATAAAGAAGCATAAGGCCCTTTTATTTCAATTTGTTTTGAAACAGAATCAATTAAATTATTCTCACCATATCCATACATAGTAATAGTATAAATACCTGGTTGATGATAAGTATGACTAGGGCTATTAATGTTTGATGCACTTGAATTATCACCAAAATTCCAAGTAATGAATTGAGCATTTGAAGATTTTCCAACAAATTTTGCTAGTAAAGGTGGACAATCATTTGTACTTAAATACTCGGTTGAAAATGTAAAATTCAAATCCATTCTTTTCAAAGTAATTACTTGAATTGCAGTATCTGAACATTTTGATGCTTGGTCTCTTACAACTAGGGTAACAGTATCTTTTGAAACGCTATTAGCATAATTACGAGTAACTGTGGTATTACTGTTTGAAGCAAATTTACCAACACTAAACTGCCAGTTATATTGTACGCTAGTGTTTCCAAATATATTGGAAGCATTGGTAAATGTTACAGGCAAATTAGGAGCAATAATACTTGGAGCATAAGTAAATGCTGCTTTAGGTCCTTTCACTTCAAAGTTTTTATGTGCATTTGCGTTAATAGCAAAACAGCCATTAGCATCTGTTACTTTTAAAACCGGTTGATACAATCCAGGATTTGCGTATTGATATTGAATTGATATTGATTGAGTTTGAACACTCGTTTTAGCATCACCAAAAAACCATTCCCATTTTTTTATAGGTGCACCAGAATCTGCTGTAGATAAATCGTTAAACGTTACTGCTTCTTTAAAGCAAGGCGTTTTTGTTTGGATATTGAAATTTGCTATAGGACCAGAAGAAGTGATACTAATAAAATTGGTAGTATCGTAACAATTAAATTGATTAGACTGAAGAATGAAACGTACACTATCTGTACCTCTTGGAATAGAAGAAAGATGTGCAACATATTCATTCGTCCATTTTGTAGTAATAGGTCTTTGTTTTGCTGAAGATGTGTTTCCGGTTTTATTTTCAACTTTAAAAACTTCGTATCCTGTATTTGAAGGATTGTTTTGAAGATTAGAAATCTTTATTTGAATAGAATCGTTTAAACAAATTTGAGATTTTGATGCAGCTAGTGAAGGATGATTTTTTAATAATACCTGAGCAAGGCCCCCATCTTCAACAGTACAAGCAACGCTAAAGGCTTTTAATTTTACATTATATCTTCCTGATTGAGCATAGGTATGAATAACTGGTTTTGGACCACCCTCTATTGTTTTAGAATTTCCATCACCAAAATCCCATTCAAATTTAGTAGCACCTTTTGTAGTAAAAGTAAAAATTACTTCTCCTCTATTATTTTTACAAGTATTAGAAATATTGGTAATTTTAGTAAAAGGAGGCGTAACTTGAATAAATCTAATTTTATCAATTGTATCTGCACAAGCTTCATTTACTGCAATTAATCGAACAGAAAAATATCCAGAATCTAAATATTTATGTGATACAACATGATTGTTTGTAGATAAAGGAGAAGTGTTTTTATCTCCAAAATCCCAAAACCATTTATTTGAAATGGGGGTACTTGTATTGGTAAAAACAACAGGATTGTTTCCGCAAACAATATTATTTGAAACTGTAAAATTTGCTTTGGGCTTTTGGTATATTTTAATATTTTCAAAACAGGTGGTACTATCAATACAACCATCAATTGTAGTGTATTTTAATTTAACAGAGAATACACCTACTTTCTGGTATATATGAGTAGGTTGAATGCTATTACTAGTAAAGCCATCTCCAAATGACCACTCATATTGTTTAATATTTGTTGAAGAAATGGTTGCAAAAGTAACAGACAAACCAGGACAACCATTCAGCCCATTTGAACTAGACGATTTTAATACCTGAATGGTAACATTTGCCTTTTTTATAACCACTTGTTTAGTAGTTTTTGCTTTACATCCTTCAACGTTTTCAATAGTTAATTCTACTGGATAATTACCTTCATTTCTGTAAGCATAAGCAGGAGCTTTTGTATTGGCCATAGCACCTGTAACGTTTGTATTAAAATTCCAACTCCATTTTACAGCAGCTTTTGTAGTGTCTTCAAAATATACCGTTGATGGGATATTGCAAGCATTTGCTGCATTCACTAAAAATCCATTTAAAGAAATTCCTTTAGATACCATAACATTTCTTAGAACAGTATCTTTACAAGATCCGTATGTATTAATTAATCGAACAATGTAATTACCTACAGATTGAAATGTTTTAGAAACTGTATTATTTGAAGAAGCAGTGGCAAAATTATTATCGCTAAATGACCAATTAGTTGCAGTTGGATTTGCTGAATTTATAGCTGAAAATGTTACAGAAGAACCGGTACAAATAAGAGTAGGTACTGAAATACTTGAACCAAAATCAGCAATTTTAATAAAATCTTTTTGTTCTAACTGATTATCACAACCTTTACCAAAACTGCTGTTCACGGTTAAACGAACAGTATATTTTCCATTTTGAGCATATTGATGAATTGGATTTTTTTCAGCACTTGTTTGTCCGTCGCCAAAATTCCAACTATATGTTACATTTCCAGGACCATTAGAATTATTGTTGAATTGAACCTGTTGAGTAGTATTACACAAAGCAGTATTATTAGCCGAAAAATTAACGCTTACTTTATTTTTTATTTCAACCAAAGTGTCTTTTCTAATAGTGTTTTGACAACCAAAAGAGTTGGTTACAACTAAATCAATTTTTGCTTTTTTGGCAAAAGTATATGTATGTTGTATGGTTGCAAGGTTGGTATCTTGAGCAACTACACCATCACCAAAATCCCAAAAGTAGCGAGTAATTCTTCCGTCACCAGGCGTAGCAAGACTATTAAAAGTAGTTACTAATGGAGCACAACCTTTACCATTTGTTACCACAAAATCAACTACTGGTTTTTTATACACAATAATTGTTTTGGTTTTTGTTGAAGTAGATGTTCCATCGGTTACTGTAAGTGTAACCTGATAAGTTCTTTCAACAGTATAAACTGTACCAGGATGTTGAAGTGTAGAAAAATTTTGATTACCTAAATCCCATTTATATGTGGCATTTATAGATGCACCCTGTGTAGTATTTTTAAATGAAATTGCAAGTGGAGAACAGCCCCCCTCTTTTCCATCAACAGTAGTAAAATCAGCCACTAACTGAGCAAAAGTTGCTGATTTTATTAAGGTGAAAATGAAAAGGAGTATTAGCTTTTTCAATGTTCGTAGGTTATTGGTATTAAAAGAATCGTTTCTTTTCTTGATTGTAAAGCTAATTCAGTCATTACTACTACTCTATACACTTTATACGAGACCCCTGTAGTATTTTTTAACATGATGCTTGTAGAATAAATTCCAATTACACTACCAATTATTTACAAATTATTATTACAGAGATTATAAATTATATAAAATATTCAGCAAAAAAATAAGGTGATAACCTTTCGATTATCACCTTATTTTATACTTAAAATGAAAGCTTTTTAGTAATTAACCAATACTGTAAACTTGGCTTCTTCTATACCTAGTTCTGCAACTGCAGCATTACTTAGTCTAAGCAATAATCCTACATCTTCTTTAATATCTGGTAATCCTCCAAGAACCTTGGCACAAATACTTTTATTGTTTGCCGTTATTCTAACAATAGTGCCTTGTGCAATATCATTCATTAGTACATAGTATTTTTTATCAGTCCAACCACTTACCGTTTTTAAAATTGAGGCTTCACCAGTTAAAGTGTTTTTATTTTTTGCTTTAAAATCGTAATAATTAGCAAAAAAACCTTCAGTTTGTGCATTCTTTGCACTCTCTGCAATTACATCTTTTTCAGGATTCACTACTACTACTTCTTTTTCTTTTATTAACGGTACTTCTTTTACTGTTTCAACTGTTGCTGATTTAACTTCTGTTGTAGGGGTAACAACAGTTTCGTTTTTTACTACAGGCTTTGTTGTTTCTACAGTGGCTTTTTGACTTTCTAAGCCACTATTGTTTGGAGATAAAAACAATACTTGTCCAATCTTAACATTCAAATCGCTCATATTATTCCATTGTTGTAATTGTGCAATCGAAATATTGTATTGTTTGCTTAATTTATATAAAGTTTCTCCTTGCTGTACAGTATGCGTTTTTGGATTTGCGTTTTCTACTGTAGATGGAACTGTTGTATTTTTTTCTGGAGCCGTGTTTTTTACAATTACTTTATTATCTGTTTTTTTAGTAGGAATTTTTATTTTTTCACCGATTGATAATAAGCTTTTTGCATTCATTCCATTTAAACGCATAATATCACCAACATTGGTTCCATATTTTGCTGCAATTGCAGACAGCGTTTCACCAGATTTGATGGTATGTACAGTAATGCCATTAGACTTTTGAGCATTTACGGTTATTGAACAAACTATTGAAGCAACAAATAAGGTTTTAAATAAAATCTTCATACAAATTGTATTAGTAAAATCAAGTGTGAAGTTACTCTTTTAGTATTCTCCATTCCTGTGGATAGTAATTATTCAGCCTATTGGGCAAAACTTTCACCCAACCTAAAAATAATCCACAATATTGTATCAAATTCCAGCCTTTTACCGATAAAGACAAAGACACATCTTTTCTTTTTAAATATTGTAAAGCAGTTTCTTTATCTACCTCAATTGTGGGTATATGATTTAACTGCAATAAACTTACAGCCCATTCGTGTTGTGGAACAATATCTTTACCTTTTATTATTCCAAGTGCTACACCTGCTTTTTTAATGTATAAACACTGGGCTAAAATTTCAATGTCTTGAACCCATTTTTGTTGAATAGCCTTAAATACATCATATTGTTTAAAAATTACATAATGGTTATATAACTGAGTAAAATCTTGTATTTGTTGTTGCTCTAGTTTAGAGGGTTTTATTAAAATATGATGAGGAAAATAAGTTTCGATTTGTTCATTTGTTTTTTGCAAAGCAGCTATAAAAAACCCCTCACCTTTAAGCATATTTGGATAAAACCGATAGCCAAATGCTTTGTGTTTTTCAGACTGTGTTTCAACAATTCCCCAATTGATTGGGTTTTGAAGTTGCATACTTTTTAAATGATGTTTATTAATAATTGCATCTACACAATTTTCATTCTCTAATTCACTATAGGAACATGTACTGTAAATAAGCCAACCACCTTCTTTTAAAGCAGGTAACACATCATCAATAATTCTTTGTTGTCTTAAACTACACAGTTTTACATGTTCCAAACTCCACTCTTCTATGGCTTGTTTGTCTTTTCTAAACATTCCACTACCACTACAAGGAGCATCAATAACTATAACATCAAAATATCCTTTTAAAGATTGAAAATGTGTAGGATCGTTATTGGTTACCACAATATTATCCATTCCCCATTTTGTTACATTTTCAGCTAAAATTTGTACCCGTTGTTTAATTACTTCATTGCTAACAACCAATCCATCTTTAAAATAAGTACCTAATAAAGTAGTTTTTCCACCAGGAGCAGCACAAAGATCAAGCACCTTTTTATCGGCCGTATTATCACCAACTATTTGACGCAAAACTTCCCACAAATACATGCTACTAGCTTCTTGTACATAATATGCACCTGCATGAAAAACCGGATCGAGTGTAAAAGAAGGCCTAACAGATAAATAACTTCCTAAATCACACCAAGGAACTTGTTCTGTTTGAAGTGGATAATTATTAGAGGAATGTAAAGACCAATGATTGTTTTGATGGGGCTTTTTAAATGGATTGTTTCTAATAGAGGTTACTAAGTTGGCACTTTCATGTACTTGAATAAAGGCATCTTTCTGAAACCCTCTAGCTGATTGTATAGATTGAATAAAAGCTTCTGGTAACACAAATAGTAGTTGAAAAATTGCAGTTCAGAATTATGAAAAAGTGACATACTAAGCAGCCTTTATTTCTGCTACCAATTGTT
>JBMLQZ010000270.1:0-2570 GCA_049241285.1 Chitinophagaceae bacterium
CATTTTGGCAAAACACCTCCTTGTGCAAATTTGATTATTCAACATCAAATACCAACAGTAGTAGTTGGTTGTAGAGATAGCTTTGAACAAGTGAATGGAGCAGGAATTAAAATACTACAAAATGCAGGTGTTGATGTTATAGTAGGTGTTTTGGAAAAAGAATGTATTGAATTAAATAAACGTTTTTTTACTTTTCATCAATACAAGCGTCCTTTTATTATTTTAAAATGGGCAGAAACTGCAAATCGTTTTATAGGCAGTAAAACGGAGAGAACACTAATTAGCAATACGTATTCAAATAGAAAAGTTCATCAATGGAGGGTAGAAGAGGCAGCTATTTTAGTGGGAACAAATACCGCTTTATTAGATAATCCTCGTTTAACAAATAGATTGGCAGTAGGTAATAATCCCATTCGTTTAGTGATTGATAAACATTTGCAAATTCCAAAAACAGCACATCTGTTTAATGCAGATGCTACTACTATTGTATTCAATTATACTTTGCATTTACAAGAGCAGCATATTTATTGGTATCAACTAAAAGCAGCAGAACCGTTATTGCCACAGATATTACAAGCTTGTTTTCAACTGAACATTCAAAGTATTTTGGTTGAAGGTGGAGCTACAACTTTACAATCATTTATTGATGCAAACTTGTGGGATGAGGCTCGTGTTATTAAAAGTAAACGCTCAACAAATAATGCTGATATTGAAGCACCTATTATTGATAACATTGAAACTATTGATAATTATAGCTTTGATTCAGATGATATTTATATTTATACACCCAAACTTTAATCAATATAGTGCATGATATATTTAATAGGAAGTATTGTATTAAGTAGTTTTTTAACTCTTGCTTTTAAAATGCTAGGCAAGCTGAATATTCCTATATTTCAGTCAATTGTGTATAATTATCTTATCTGTGTAGTTACAGGTTCCATAGTAAATCAATCTTTCCCAATTAATCAAGAAGCACTTTCTCAAACTTGGTTTCATTGGGCTTGTGTAATGGGAGTGTTGTTTATTATTTTGTTTAACATGATTGGAATAACAGCACAAAAAATTAGTGTAGCTGTAGCATCGGTGGCAAATAAATTATCATTGATTATACCTGTTATATTATCGGTTTATTTGTACAATGAATCTGTAAAAGGATTTAAATTATTGGGTGTAATCATTGCTTTGGTGGCAGTTGTATTTACTTGTTTACAAGATAAAAAACAAGAAGCAACAATGGATAAATCAATGGTTAAATGGGAATATGCTTTGCCATTTTTACTATTTATAGGTAGTGGATTATTAGATTCCTTAATTAATCATGTACAGCAAAAACATGTAAATGAAAGTAATAGTAACGCCTTTTTAATTAGTGGGTTTGCAGCAGCCGGAACAATTGGGTTATTAGTTTTATTATTTCAATTTATTCAGGGTAAACAACAGTTTTCTTATAAACCAATAGTTGCTGGTATTATAATAGGTATACCTAATTATTTTTCTATTTGGTGTTTAGTTCGTTATTTAAAATTTAGCCCATGGCAAAGTAGTGCAAGTATTCCTATCAATAATATGGGTATTGTATTGTTTAGTACTATTGTTGCTTGGATAGCTTTTAAAGAAAAATTATCTAAAATAAATTGGATAGGTATTGGTTTATCAATTATAGCAATTTACCTAATTGCATTTGGAGATAGCTTATGAACAATGAACTCTATTATTATTCGATAGATAAAAATGCCGTTGCTGAATTTAAAGATAGAGGTAGTCGCTTTATTGCCTATGCCTTTCCAATTCAACACGCCGATGATTGTAAAAAGCACTTACAAGCTTTAAAAAAAGAACATGCTAAAGCTGTGCATCATTGTTTTGCTTATAGAACAGGTTTTGATAAAAATAATTTCAGAACCAACGATGATGGTGAGCCTGCTGGTTCTGCTGGTAAACCTATTTTAAATGCTATTGATAGCAAGCAATTGACCAATGTTTTAATAGTGGTTGTTCGTTATTTTGGCGGTACTTTATTAGGCGTTCCTGGATTAATAAATGCTTATAAATCAAGTGCTGTAATGGCTTTGCAAGTAGTACCAATTGTGCAATATGCTATTGAGGTGAATTACGAATTACAGTTCGATTATACCAAAATGAATGAAGTAATGATGATTGTAAAACAATATAACTGCACTATCATTAAGCAAGAAGCACAGTTGTTTAATATTCTTCAAATTGGTATTCCAAAAGCTCGTTTAGAAGAGGTATTGGTAAAGCTTACAGATTTACATACTGTTACCCATGTAAAATTGTAAATGTTTCATCTTCATCCAACTTTTTAAAGGCGGTTCACTTTTTTAATTACTATACAATTACGAAAAAGCCCTTTTTATAAATAGCTTAGTGTAAATTGCATTTTTCTTTTTTGAGCAAGCAATACGTTATGAGTAGAATTGATAAAATATTTCAGCAAAAGCAAAGCAGGGTTTTGAATGTTTATTGTACAGCAGGTTATCCTACGTTAGAAAGTACACTTACTGTAATGCAATCGCTGCAAAAAAACGGAGCAGACATTATAGAAT
>JBMLQZ010000271.1:0-11424 GCA_049241285.1 Chitinophagaceae bacterium
CCAATCTGATGGTTGTAATTTTTTATCTTTTGCTTTTTGAGCGTAATCTTTTACTTCAGCATTAATTTGGCTCAAGCTTTTTCCATCTGCAAAACGCACAACTGGAACCAATAATCCTTCATCAACTGCAACTGCAACACCAATATTTACATGATGATTGATTCTAATTTTATCACCTAACCAGCTACTATTAATTTTTGGATGTTGTTTTAATGATAATGCTGTTGCTTTTAACACCATATCGTTAAAACTAATCTTAGATTTTGCTACTTCGTTCATTTTGTTTCTAGCAACCATACATGCATCCATATTAATGCTCATGGTTAAATAGAAATGTGGTGCTGTAAACAAGCTTTCACTTAAACGTTTAGCAATCACCTTACGCATTTGACTTACTGGTACTTCATCAAAACTTACAACACCAGCAGGTGTGCTTGTTGCGGCAACACTTGCAGAACTTGAAACAGCTGTAGATGCAGTTGTTGCACTGGCAGCCGTTGTAGGAGTATAATTATCTATATCAGATTTTGTAATTCTACCATTATCACCTGTGCCTTTTACATATTTTAAATCAATTCCTTTTTCAGAAGCTAATTTTTTAGCAAGTGGAGAAGCAAAGATTCTTCCTTCATTTACAACTTGTGGTGCAACTGAAGCGGCATTTACAACATTTGAACTTGCAGCTGTAGTAGCAGGCGTAGCAAGTGTTTGAGCAGTAGTTGCAGTAGCAGCTACAGGTGCAGCACCACCTTGATCTTTAACTGCAGCAACAATAGCATTTACATCTAATCCATCATCACCAATAATGCACAACAAATCGTTAACTTGTATTTTTTCACCAGCTTTTGCACCTTGAAATAAAAGCTTACCATTTTTGTAGCTTTCTAATTCCATAGTTGCTTTATCGGTTTCAATTTCAGCCAATATTTCACCCTTCTTTACCGTATCACCTATATTTTTTTGCCAAGATGCTATTACACCTTCGGTCATGGTATCGCTTAAACGTGGCATTAAAACCACTTCTTCCATATTTGCTATATCTAATGAAGTGCTTGAGGTTGGTGCAGCCACAGTTGCAATAGGTGCTTCAATTGGTGCAGTTGCTGTTACTACGGCACCACCAGAATTTTGAGCTATTAAAGTAGTAACGTCTTCACCAGCATTTCCTAAAATTGCTAACAAATCATTTACTTGTAGTTTACCACCAGTGGTTGTTCCAATGTGCAGAAGCGTACCATTTTGGTAACTTTCTAACTCCATGGTAGCTTTATCGGTTTCAATTTCAGCTAATATTTCACCTTTTTTTACAGTATCGCCTACTTTTTTGTGCCAAGCGGCAATTACCCCTTCAGTCATTGTATCACTTAAACGGGGCATTAATATCACTTCTGCCATAAAATTCGTTTGCTCTTTAATTGAGGCGTGAAATTAATACAAATTGATTTAGCTGCAACAGATAATGTATGTTTTTATTGTAATTCTCTCTTTAACTTGTAAAAAAAGAACTGTTTTGTAAAAACATATAGTTTAAATAAAATATTTCCTAATAATTTCTAATAAATAATCTAATAAAAGATGTACTGTTTTTCAACCATGTAGCAATTGCTAATATGTATATTGCAATCAAAAGTTATACAAATGAAAATTGTTTCTTACAATACGAATGGTATTAGAGCGGCTATGAAAAAAGGTTTGCTTGAATGGGTGCAGCAAGCAAATGCAGATGTTATTTGTATTCAAGAAACTAAAGCTAACAAAGAAGACGTAGACTATGCAGCTATTGAAGCATTGGGATATGAAACTTATTGGTTTTCAGCACAGAAAAAAGGTTATAGCGGTGTTGCCTTTTTTTCTAAAATAAAGCCAACTCAAGTTTTATTTGGCAATGGATTTGTTCAAAGCGATTTTGAAGGAAGAGTTATAAGAGCCGATTTTGGTGATATAACATTGATAAATGCTTATTTTCCTAGTGGTACAAGTGGTGATGAAAGACAAACCTATAAATACCAATGGCTAGATGAATTTTTTGAATATTTGAATACATTAAGAAAAAGTAGACCTCAATTAATTGTTACAGGAGATTATAATATTGCTCACCATCCAATTGACATTCACGACCCAAAAGGCAATAAAAACTCATCTGGGTTTTTACCAGAAGAAAGAGCTTGGATGGATAAACTATTTGCAAATGGATGGACTGATACATTTAGACATATTCACGGAGAGAAAGAGGGGCAATTTACTTGGTGGAGTCAGCGTTTTCCATCTGTAAGACTACAAAATAAAGGATGGAGAATTGATTACATTAGTGTTACTGACAACTTAAAAGATAGCGTTATTGACGCAGGAATTTATCCTGATGCAAAACATAGCGATCATTGTCCAATTTTTATTTCTTTAAAATAGTTGATTTATGGAAAATATGCAAGAGGCAGCAATTATATATAATGTAACAACACAAGTAACACACACAATAAAAGATGAATGGGTTAAGTGGATGAAAGAAAAACATATACCAGAAGTAATGCAAACTGGTTGTTTTTTAAAATTTCAATTTGTAAAAGTTTTAGAATTAGATGAAACGGAAGGCGTAACATTTGCTGTACAATATTTTGCAGAAAGCAAAAGCATATACCATCAATATGTTGAGAAATACGCTAGTGCACTAAGAAAAGATGCTTTAGAAAAATGGGGTAACCAAATGGCCAGCTTTAGAAGCCTGATGCAGTGTTTATAATAATTATAGAAGAAATTTAAATGCCAATTAATTAAATTATAAATAATTTTTGAGAAATCTTGTAGTATAAATATGAATTTTTTGGCTGGAAAATATAGCCAAAAAGAATTGTGCATTTACTGTGGATAGATAATAATCTTCATTTTGCAATTATCAAATGTTTGTTATATTGTTTTTGTTGAAAAATCTTACTCATTAAAGCTTTAAAAACGGCTGTAATTCAATACAGCATTGAATTACAGAGAAATAACATGTACATAAACCACACAATTCATTCTTCCCAAAAATGCGAAACCCTTATGAATAAAGGCTTTTAAAAGAAATAGAAAGCGTACTAATACAATAAATTTATTTTGTTGGTAGCTAAAAGCAAATAAATTTGTTACTCTATAAAACTCAAACAACATTACTATGAACAAGGCTGATTTAATTGCACAAATTTCTGAAGAGGCGGGTATAACAAAAACTCAAGCAAATGCAGCTTTAGATGCATTCACATCAACTGTAACAAAAACTTTGAAAAAAGGCGATAAAGTTACTTTGGTAGGTTTTGGAACTTTTTCAGTATCAAAACGTGCAGCACGTACTGGTCGTAACCCTCAAACTGGTGCAACTATTAAAATTAAAGCTAAAAAAGTAGCTAAATTTAAAGCTGGTAAAGAGTTAAGTGCTAAAATCTAATTAGTGCTTTTTCTTAGAAAAGAATTAAAGTCCTGCTATTTCAGCAGGATTTTTTATTTTTACATTTCACTATTACTAAACAACATTCATTATCATGGGTAGAGGCGACAAAAAAACAGCAAAAGGAAAGCGTTTTAAAGGTTCATTCGGCAAAAGCCGTCCTTCAAAAAAAGCTACTTTTAAAGCGGCAGTTAAAGCATCTTAATTATTAAGGGAGCTAGTAAAATTTTAAAACCTATTCATGTAAATGCAATAGGTTTTTTTATTGCTAACTGTGGCACTATTTCTGCAAATCTTTTACCATTTATACATTATTGAATTTTACTTGCTACTGATATGCTTCATAAAAAAATTACCATTGTTTGTTTATTGATAATGTTACTTTCTGCATCTTGTCATAGAAAGATAACTTCACATTCAAAAACATCCCCATCAAATTATTCAAAATCAGACATTGGTAACGCATCGTATTATGCCGATAAATTTATTGGAAGAAGCACCGCTAATGGAGAAAAATATAGTGCTACTAAATTTACGGCAGCTCATAGAACATTACCATTTGGCACTATGGTAAAAGTAACCAACTTACAAAATGGCAAATCTGTTGTGGTAAGAATTAATGACAGAGGGCCTTTTGTGAGTGGAAGAATTATAGATTTAAGTAAAATTGCTGCAAAGCAGATTGATGTAATTACTGCAGGTGTTGCTAGAGTGAAAATTGAATATTGATAAGCTACACTACTTAAGGAATTAACCAAGTTAGACTTTGAAAAAGATAATCGAAATAAGCTCTTCTATGACCTGAATGATGCAGCCACAACCAATCTAATGATGCTACTTTAATAGAAACTACACCAAAATTATTTTTTCCCAATTCACTTTCAGATACTGTTGGATCATGTAACTCAAATTTTTCAGACAATCCACTAGTTGGATAATCAATAACACTTGAAGGGGCTTGTGTAGCTAAATAACAACGCCTACTTGATAATACAGTATTTTGCCATGCATCCATAGCAATAGTATCACTATAATGCAAATATGCTTTACCTTTTAAGCGAATTTGTATTCTTGAAGCTGCATCGTAAAAAAGCAAGCTAATAGTATTATTCTTTTGAAGGGCCGACCATTTGTGGCTTCTTATATCGGTATGAAAACGCACCACTTTATCATTTGGCAAAACTTTACGTAATACTACCGTTCTTAAATCAATGGAATCATTATTGAAGGTTGCAACACTTGTTACATGAAATGCATCTTTACTTTTTAAAGCACCATTCATTAACCTAATCCAACAATCTTTTTCAATATCTTCTAGTGTGTAGAATAAATTATTGATAGTTATTCCTGTTTGCTGTTGCTGATTCATTTCTTGATAACAACTTTCTGAATTGAAAGTTGTGTTAATCAATTATACAGGACATTTTTCATGGTAATTAATTAACTCAATCGGACTTCTTTCAATGGTATAACCTTTATAGTACTGTTCAACTTCATCTAAAACAGCTTCTACTTCTTCTATATTTTTAAGTGTTACTAGCTTATTTCTAAACTCTTTTATATTGGGCAAACCTTTTAAATAGTTGGTATAATGTCTTCTCATTTCATTAATTCCTACAACATTTCCTTTCCATTCAACTGATTTTCTAAGATGTTGTTTACTCACTTGTACTCTTTCTTCAACCGATGGGCTTTCCATTAAAGTACCTGTAGCAATGTAGTGTTTAATTTCTCTAAAAATCCAAGGATAACCAATAGCTGCTCTTCCAATCATAATTCCATCTACACCATATCTATTTTTATATTCAACAGCTTTTTGAGGACTGTCAATATCTCCATTACCAAAAATAGGAATGTGTATTCTTGGATTGTTTTTTACTTTGGCAATCAATGTCCAATCAGCTTCACCTTTGTACATTTGAGCTCTTGTTCGTCCATGAATAGCTAAAGCTTTTATACCACAATCTTGCAAACGCTCTGCAACTTCTTCAATATTCAAACTATTTTCATCCCATCCTAATCTAGTTTTTACTGTAACGGGTAATGAAGTTGATTTTACAACTGCAGAAGTTAATCGAACCATTAAATCAATATCTTTCAACACACCTGCACCTGCACCTCTACAAGCTACTTTTTTAACTGGGCATCCAAAATTGATATCTAATAAATCTGGATTAGTAACATCTACAATTTTAGCTGCTAATGATAAACT
Organism: Chitinophagaceae bacterium; assembly: GCA_049241285.1. GTDB lineage: Bacteria > Bacteroidota > Bacteroidia > Chitinophagales > Chitinophagaceae > Parasediminibacterium. Next base: position 5,631 of record JBMLQZ010000271.1, read on the forward strand.
TTCTTCATCGCCACCAAAAATTTGAATACCTACTGGTCTTTCTTCTTCAAATATGTCTAACTTTTTTCTACTTTTTATAGCGTCTCTAATCAATCCTTCACTACTAATAAATTCAGTATACATTAAATCTGCACCGTTTTCTTTACACACAATTCTAAATGGAGGATCACTAACATCTTCCATAGGAGCAAGTAGTAAAGGAAAGTCGGGTAATTGTAATGTATCAATTGCAACCATGGTATTATAAGGTTTGTTCGTTTAGTAACTTGTAACTTTTATATTTGTACGAAACTGCAAAAGTACAAGCTATTTTTTTTATGGAAGAACAAGAGCAACAAATTAACAGTAACACATCTTTAAACAATACTTTAGAACTTCCTTTTACACTGCCTTCAAAAAAGTCACAAGAAATGAACTATTGGTCACAATTAGGACTTTTTTTGGGTTTAACAGGTGGTGGGTTAGTTATTGGAGGAATTGTATCGGTAGTCATTTTTTTAGTAATGACTGGGGCCAATATTTTAAATATTGAAAAAGAATTACTGAATCCAAAATATATTAATGCCAATAAAACTGTGCAAGTAGTTTCTACTGTTATTATGTTTTTTTTACCAGCATATTTATTTGCACTTATTGCCCACAAAAAGCCTTTCAAATACTTACAATTCAATACCAAAATATCTTTCAAACAAATAATACTGGTATTGTTCATAGCTACATTGGCTTTATTTGTTGGTAGTTTACTGGCCGAAATTAATGCATCAATACCCATTTCAAAAAAACTATATACCATATTTAAAAAAGCTGAAGATGCTTATGCAGAACAAATATTGGTAATGGTAAACATGAAAAATATTTCAGATTATTTGATGGCAATTTTTATAATTGCTTTGGCACCTGCAATTGTTGAGGAAGTATTTTTTAGAGGTGCTTTTCAAAATCTTTTAACTAATTGGATAAAAAATCCTTGGATAGCTATCATTATTACTAGCATTATTTTTAGTGCAATTCATATGAGTTATTTTGGTTTTTTAACCAGAGCAGCACTTGGAATTATTTTGGGTTTATTGTTTTACTATGGTAGAAGTATTTGGTTAAATATTCTTGCTCATTTTTTAAACAATGCTGTGGCAGTTTCTCAATTATATTATATGGGCAAAAAGGGGAAACTGACGAAAGATGCTATGGAAGATCATTTCCCTATTTGGATTGGCATTGTTGCTTTGGTATTATTATTAGTAACGATTTATTTTTTTATACTAGAAAGTAAAAGAATAAACAACCCTAAGGAAGCAATTCAAACAACCGTTGCATAAAGGTTTATAATTATGATGCAACAATGGCATTTACTATATAAAACAAAAAGTTTGTCTGAAGCATCCATCATTCAAGGAATGTTGGAAGAAAATGATATACCCGTTCAAATACTGAATAAACAAGACAGTAGCTATTTAATTTTTGGCGATATTGAATTGTATGTTCCTATTACACTAAAGGATATTGCTAAAAACTTACTAAACAAAGCCTTATTAAATTAATATCATACAAATGGCTCTAAATATCCAAACGTTTAAAACAAGAGCTCTAACAGCTATCATTTTTGTGATTGTAATGTTAGGCTTATTATTATACAATCATTGGACATTTTTTCTGTTGTTTACTATTATTCATTTTGGATGTTGGATAGAATTTCAGCAATTAATGAAACGGATTGATGTGAATTATGCTGAAACTAATCCCATTATTGAATATGGAGTAATGATTTTAGGATTTGGTTTTATGCTGATGCATACAAATAAAGCTTATTTATTATTGAATTTTCATTTACACGACACAGCACCCTATGTAATTGGCTTTGCAGGATTAGTATTAATTATCACTTCTTTACTCACATATCAATCATCAAATAACAAAGCTATTTATCACTCAATTTTTGGTTTATTGTATATTTCTTTTAGCTGGTCATTAATGATTTCTCTTAGAAATAAAGGAATGGTTTTTAAAGGAAATACTTTGGCTATTGATTTTGGATGGATTATTCCAATGGTTCTAATTGCAGCCATTTGGATTAATGATACAATGGCTTATATAGTGGGTTCATTTATCGGCAAAACACCTCTTTCTGCAATTTCACCTAAAAAAACTTGGGAAGGAACGATTGGAGGAGCCATATTGGCAATTGTAACTGTTACTGTAGTTGGTAATTGGGTATTAGAAATATTAAATCTTAAAACTCTATTAATAATTTCAACATGTGCAGCAATTATAGGCACATTAGGTGATTTGTTAGAAAGCAAACTAAAACGTTTGGCAAACGTTAAAGACAGTGGCTCATTTATGCCAGGACATGGAGGTTTTCTAGACAGGTTTGATTCTCTTTTGTTAGCAACCCCTGTTGTATATTTTTTACTAAAATTAATAGATTAATTATTTATGCCTATTGTAATTATTACTGGTGCTTCGAAAGGTTTTGGACTTGCAATGGCACACCAATTTGCAGCAGCTGGTTACAGTATTTTAGCTTGTGCTAGAAGCGAAACTGGTTTATATGAAATGGTGCAACATTTTCAAAATACTTACCCAAATAGCACAATTAAGGCTTTACCCGTAGACATGAGTATTGAAGAAGAAGCTAAGTCATTTGGTAATTGGTGCTTACAATTTGGCACACCTGATATTGTAATTAACAACGCCGGAAATTTTATACCAGGATCTATACATAATGAAGCAGAAGGAATTTTGGGAAAAATGATATCAACCAATTTATATAGTGCTTACCATTTAACTAGAACGCTTTTACCAAGTATGATTAACAAAAAAGCTGGTCATATTTTTAATATTTGTTCCATTGCTTCGTTACAAGCCTATAGCAATGGAGGTAGCTACAGTATTAGCAAATTTGCGTTATTAGGTTTTAGTAAAAACTTACGTGAAGAATTAAAACCACATCATATTAAAGTAACAAGTGTTTTACCAGGTGCAGCATTTACAGATAGCTGGATTGGTAGCGGCATTTCACCTGAAAGAATTATGGAAGCAAATGACATTGCAAAAATGGTTTTTTCTTGTTCACAACTTTCTGTTCAAGCGGTTGTAGAAGATATTGTTTTAAGGCCTCAGCTTGGAGACTTATAAGTAACTAGTATCTGTTGAATATCCCTAAATAAAAAAGGTTATCATAAGTTATGATAACCTTTTTTATTTAAAAGATAATTATTATATCTGTGATTTTCTTTTATCTCTCATTTTCTTAACACCATATCCAACACCAGCAGCTACTAGTAAACTAAGACCACCATCAATTGGTACGTCGTTTACATCATCGTCAAAACCAGGTTGAGCAGATGCAATCATTGGGAGAAGGATAATTAATAAAAGTAATATCGTATTAATATGACTTACCCTTATTTTAAGTTTAGTTTTCATATTTCAAGTTTAGAAAGTTTATAAAGATTGCTTTTCAAAGGTGATATTTTATTACTTAATTAACAAATAAAACTTTTGAGAATGATTGATTATCACCGATAATTTGCATGTTGTAAGTTCCTTTTGCAAATTTATTTCCTAATTCTATCACTTTTAATACGTTACCTCCATCATTTAAAATCGTTTTTGTGAAAACTTCTTGTCCTGTTGTATTAAATAATCTTATGGTATAAGCTCCCTTTTCTAAATTAATTAATTGCAAATTGATAGTTCCGCCAGTTACAGGATTTGGATATACATCAAATAATTTCGCATTATTAGCAACAGCCAACTTCACAATACTGCTATACTTTATAGCATCATTTTTCTCTATCACTTTAATTCTATAGTACTGATTACCTACATTCAATTTTGTATCAGTAAAACTGTAATTATTTAAACTTTGGTTTTTTGCGGCTACTGTTCCTAAAGATGAAAAAGTAACTCCATCAACACTTTTTTCAACAACGTATTTATCTATATTCACTTCGTTAGATGTTTGCCATTTAACTTCTACATTTTCATTTTTTCTAGTTGCAGATACACCAACAATTGTAACAGGTAACGTAGTAGCATTATTAGCAACTAATTCAAATCGACTATTACCTAGAGAAGCAGCAATTTGAGGATCTGCCTGAAACTCGTATATTGTTCCAGTTGATAGTTTTGTAAGTGTATTAGTATAATTATCTTTTAAATACATCTCTTCACTAATGCCAAATTCAGCTACAGAAATTTTAAAACTAGCAGCTTGAGTGGTGTTAAAAGTTAATGGTATTATCTTACCATTAACAAACGGTCTAGTATCTAAACTTAAACTATTATTATCTGAAGCAAGTGAGAATAGATTTACTTCTGGATTCATCAATTTAACCCCATCTAAAGCATCAAAATTATCGTTTGAATTTGTATTAAATCTTACAAACATATTATCAGCAGGATAATTATTGTAAAGCACTTGTAATTCAACTACACCAGAATTGTTTCCTGTGTTAAATAGGTTATTAGTTGGTGTACTTTGTTTGTCTGCTTCTACAAAATTGATGGTTGTTCCTGCTGAAGGGTTAACAACAAATGCTGAGTTCATTGGTAAATTGTATGCAGTACCATTTACAACTTTGGTAATATAAGCTCCTGAAGTAACTCCTGCATTTGCATCCCAAACCCAATATTGAGTTCCAATATTTGCGGTAGAATTCAATCTTGCCCCAATATTTACAGGAGAAGGATATGGATTCCCAACTACACTAAATCCTGTATTTACAGCAATATTTTGATTACCAGTATTAACAGCCCCAGTCATATCTATTGTATCAGCTGCAGGTATGTAAGATGCACCAGTTAAAGACTCTGGTTGATAACGATTTCCTCTAACCAACACTCTTATACCACTGTGTTGATTCCATGCTTGTGTTGTTGAATCAAAAGCAGTCCATGCTTGTGTTCCATTACTATACCAAAAAGCAGATGGATTATTCAAAGCAGTTTCATCAAAACCTTTTGTAGCACCACCAACACCAGTAATGTAGATATCATCTTTTAAACTCTCGAGTGTTAAAGCTGCATTAAATGGATGGCTAAGAAATCTGTTTGTTCTTCTTCCACCAGGTATATATCTTTCTACAATAACATTTCCACTAATACTTCCTGCACTTTCCCCAATACTTGCTGAACCAGTAGAATTAGATTTTAAAGTAAGTCTACCTCCTGCACTTAATGATCCAGAAGAACCTATAATAAGCGTACCTAATGGTTTTACAACCATTGAAGTTTGCGTAACCGGAGCAGTTCCTGTACTTAATGTTAATGGTCTATTTAGGGTGAAAGAAGCATTTTCAGCAATAAAAAAGTTATTATTAGCAGTGTTAGAAGATGGCGTTAATTGAGTATTTAATGTATTAGTACCAGCTGAACCAAAACTAATTGATTTGTTTACCCCCATAAAAGTAACATTGGTAGTAACAGCGCTTCCACTAGCTGAAGGACCAAATGTAAGCGTACTAGTATTTGTTGCTCTTGTACCACCAATTAAAACATTTCCTGCTATAAAAAGATTATTAAACTTACTGCCAGTATTTCCCGCAAATCTTAAAGTTGAAGTACGGTCGTTAGTCGTAAACTGCCCCAATGTTATATTATTGATGTAAAATGTAGTATCGATCACAGTAGCACCTGTAGTAGTTTGAAAAAGCACATTTCCACTTATAACTTCTAGGCTATCAATTCTGGTTGTTGCAGTTGATGAAGCAGCTGCATTATTAAAATTTATTGCCACAGAACCAGAAGGGAAAAAATTAAAGTTTACTCGAGAAAAAGTTCTACCTGTTAC
>JBMLQZ010000272.1:0-2528 GCA_049241285.1 Chitinophagaceae bacterium
TTGATGGCAACTGGTTTTGTGAACAAAAAATCTGGCGAAAACTTAATCATTGCATACAGCCATGTACCTGTTTTTTTATAGGTGTTAGCAATTGCATCGGTAGTTGCTTGTGCTTTAGCAAATGGCATACTATGGCTAGCAAACATGAGCGAGTAACCTAGCTCTATGTTGGTAAATTTGTTCATGTTGTAGTTTAATAGAAAATCTATTTCGCTACCTAATGATTTTTTGATGGTTGTGCCATCAGCCTTTTTCATATTGTTGTGTAGTGCAAAATGATGATAATCTACACCCAATGAAAGCATATTACTTGCGTATTTTACTTTAAAGTACGCATTGCTTAAACCACCTGCTGGAGAACCTGTGCCTACATAAAAATAATCCATGTAACCCCAGTGTTTATGAGGTGTTCCATATAATGGGTCAAAGCGTTTGCTTGTAGCAGAAGGATTATTTGCATCGTCTCCACTTAACACATCGTATCCTGGTGTTACACTAAATTTACCCTTTTGATAAGTGGCAGAAGCTGTATAATGAAATGCACTTAAATCTCTACCATCTCTATCTTTTCCTGATTGGTTGTAATAAGCAAATTGAAGAGCAATTTTACCAAAGCCAGATGCATTGCCTATTGTATGATTCACCATTAAACCATAAGTGTATCTTGTATTTACACCACTATAATCATAATTGTCTGTTGCACCTGCAGAAACAAATCTTCTTCCATAGATATAACCTGCAGTTGCTGAACCAACACTATCTAGTTTGTATTTTCCAAAGTTGTCGGCAAAGAATAATGCTGAGAATTTAGTTTGATTTATTTTTTTACTTACATACAAACTTGTAAATGATTTATAATCTTGATTGCCAGCATTGGTATTTGGTGGATTGCTATAAATAGGCGTTCCATTTCTTACGCTATTATTAGCAGCGTTACCTGCAAGTGCAATGGGTACAATACCAGCAGGAGTAGGTAATAAAACTCCCAAAGAATTTTTAACGTAAACAGGTACATTACCTGGTATGTAATTACTGTTAGTTACCCCAAAGCCATCAGTATTTTGGTTAAATGCAAATCCAAGGTCAACTTGCCAACCGTGATGCATGGTTTTTAATAAAGCCATATCATGTCTACGTGCTTGTTGTAACCAATCTAAGTTGCCAAGTAAACGCACATCATCATAAATTAATTCTTGTCTGCCAATTTTTACAGACATTAAATCGAGCATTTTAAATCGAATGGTGGTATCGGCTTTGTTGGCTAACGTTAAATCGGCCCAAGCTTCATGTAGCATAAATTTGCTACCATCATTATTACTAATTGTAGAAGCATCTTGTCCCCAAACTCTTACGTCTTGAACGGCAATGCCTACAGATAATTTGTCCCATTTATAGCCAAAATTGATACGAGATCTTTGAGAGGTAAAAGCGGCTGTTTTAGAACCATTTGTAACTAAATTTCCCAATCCGTTTCTTACTTCTGTACGGGTTCTTATTTGGCCCGTTAATGTCATTTGAGCCATCGCATTCAACGATAGTACCGTGACTAAAATTGTACTAATAATTTTTTGAATACATTTTTTCATAGTAGTTTTGATTGATGTTTAAGGTGATTAATTGCCATCTTGAATTTCTCTTTGCCCTAGTAGACTGCAATTCTGCTAGGGTTTTTTGTGGGGTTAGGGTTGAAATAGTACTTACATGTTGATTGTTTTTTTGGGGTTTGTAGTTTTGGGTTTAGTGTTGTTGTATGCCTATATATACTTGATTGTTTTCAATTTTGATGGGATAGGTTTGTATAGCACATTCTTCTCCATTTAAACATGCACCTGTTTTTAGTGAAAATGTTTTTTTATGAAATGGACAAGCTACTTTTGGTTCTTCATTTTGGGAGCCAATCATGCCTCTACTTAATGCCATTTGTTTACGATGTGGGCATTCATTTTGAGTTGCATACCATTCCTTACGTTTGGTAAAATTGAAAATGGCAATTTGTTGATTTTGATATTGTACACATACACCACCATTTGTAGGAACATCGGCAGTATTACAAGCTAAAAACCAATGTATATTTTTTGGTTGATTGCTTATTTGCTCGGTACTAATTAATGGATGATTCATATTGTAGTTGCTTTGGGTTAAAAGATTTTGTTGATAAGAAAGGCAGCAGTTGAAGTATACGACGCAACGGCAGCTGCATATGTATTCTGCCGTTGGTTACATAACAAATTACTTCCAATCTGCTACCTTTTTTTGGTCTCTCATAGGAACAAATTGTATGGATGGATCTTTTGTTTCTGGAGCATTAACGAAATGACTAAAACGCTTTCTTATTTCTGGATTTTCAACAGCCTCTTTCCATTCGCATTTATAGGTGTTTACTAATAATTGCATATCTGCTTCAAGTGATGCTGCAATGCCTAAACTATCGTTTACTACAACGTTTTTAAGGTAACTCATACCACCTTCCATTTTATTTAACCAAGTAGCTGTTCTTGTAAGTGGATCAGCGGTTTTGATGTAGAACA
>JBMLQZ010000273.1:0-2549 GCA_049241285.1 Chitinophagaceae bacterium
AAATGTGTCTGTATTTGGTAAAAAAGATAGAAGCATTCCACTTTCTGCTCCATTAAATGATAGTTTGGGCAAAAAGCCTTAATTGTTTTTCATAAAAACCTCTCTTCCATTGCATTCAATTCACATAAAAAAATCTTTTTGTTTACTAATACTATTAGTGGTTAGCGTTGCTGTTTTGGGTCAAAAAAATACATCAGCTGATACATTAATTAGAGCAGGTAAAACCATTTTTGTAATTGGAGCAGACAGATTAAACTCGCAAACAATAGATTCAGCAAATAAGTTCTTATCATTAGCTGGAAAAGCTAAGGTGCAACAAGAGAATACTTTTTTTGATGCTGATAGCATTGTTCTTAATCAAATAGATAATTCACTTGAAGCGTTCGGTAATATTCATATTAACGATGCAGATAGCATTCATACTTATGCTCAATATTTAAAATATGTTGGAAAGGAAAAAAAAGCATATTTAAGTAAAAAGGTAAAATTAACAGATGGCAAGGGTATTTTAACTACAGATGATTTAGTATACGATGTTCAGTTGAAAATTGGCACTTACAGTAATGGTGGTAAAGTAGTGAATGGAAAAACTATATTAACCAGTAAAGAAGGATACTATTATGGAGAAACAAGAGATGTTTATTTTAAGAAGAAAGTAGTACTCAATGATCCTGAATATAAAATTTACACCGATACCCTACTCTATAATTTAAACACAGAAATTTCTACGTTTGTTTGTCCTACTAAAATCATCAATGGAAAAAGAACAATTACTACTACAGATGGCTTGTACGACGTAAAAAATAAAAAAGCTTATTTTAGTAAACGACCATTTATTGATGATAGTACTTATACATTTACAGCTGACAAAGCAGCCATTGATGATAGCAGTGGCTTAAGTGAGTATGCAGGAAATGCAGTTTATAAAAGTAAAGATTCAGCAAGTGGTTACGATTTAATTGCAGGAAATATTAAACTAAATAAAACTACCAATACCTTTTTAGCAACACAACGCCCACTTTTATTTTTAAAACAAAAAACTGATACTGTTTATATTACCGCTGATACTTTATTCTCAAGTAAACTATCTGAGTTAATAAAAACCAGAAAAGTTCATGCCATTAGAGAGTCTAATATGCTGCAAGATTCTATCAAAAAATCTTCAAAAGCAGTAAAAGACACCAATAACAATCGATTTTTTGAAGCCTATTATCATGTAAAGATTTTTTCTGATTCTTTACAAGCCGTTTGTGATAGTATGTTTTATTCGCTTGAAGATTCTGTATTTCGATTATACAAAAATCCGGTTGCTTGGTCGCAAGAAAATCAAATTACAGGTGATACCTTATTTCTTTTTACAGAAAATAGAAAACCGCAAAAATTGTGGGTATATGAAAATGCTATGAGTGTTCAAAAAGTGGGTGAATTGTATTATAATCAAGTAAAAGGAAATAGTATTACTGCACTTTTTTCTGATGGAAAAATTGACAGTTTAAGAGCCAAAGGAAATGCAGAAACAATTTATTATGGTCAAGATGAACAGAATAAATTTATTGGCGTAAATAAAGCAAACTGTGATGTAATTGATATGTATTTTTTACAACAAAAAGAAAGATCAACTGCTCAAAAAATTGTATTACGCAATAATTTGCAAGGCACTGCTTATCCTATGAGACAAGTAAACCATGAAACATTACGGTTGAAAAATTTTCAATGGTTTATTGATAAACGTCCAAAAACGAAGTTTGATATTTTATTGGCAGAATAAACGATGTATTTCTTCTACTCTCCTGTTATGAATTGATATTCTAATTGCTTGTTTCCTCAATTTTTTCAACAGCAACTAAATCATCCATTTCAACGTTCATAGGCAATAACCCAATTTGTACTATCGCTCTTTTTCCCCTAATTTCTTTAACTGTTCCAACTTGGTAGTTTTTTTTCAATTTCACCAAAGTGCCAACAGTAATATCAACCCTAGTTTCTTTAAATTTTGTATCTACTTTTTTAGCCAATTTATTCACCACAATTTTTTCATTGCCTTTAAACAAAAGGTTTTGTAGCGATTTTATTACTTGTTGCTTATCCTCTGTTTTTTTCCAATCTAAAACAATTTGTTTTAGTTTTCTTTCCATGTCTTTTAAATACACCAATCTATCTTCAGTTATTTTATTTTGATGTTTTAAAGTTTCCATTTGTTGACGATGTTTTTCTTTATCCATCACCACTTCCATTTCCTTTTTTAAACGCTCATTTTCTCTAATTAATTGGTGAAGTGTTTTCTTCTCAACATCTAATTGTTGTAAATCTTTCTCTGTTCTATTTAATAATCTATCTAATTTAAAATGATCATCATCTACCAACTTTTTTGCTCTATTAATTAAATGTTGTGGTAAACCAATTCTTTCAGCAATGGCAAATGTGTAGCTGCTGCCTGGCTTTCCTACCAATAATTTGTACATGGGTTTTAAGTGCACTTCATCAAATTGCATGGCACCATTAATAATTCCTTGAGTATGATTTGCCATTACTTTAAGGTTTAAATAATG
>JBMLQZ010000274.1:0-6305 GCA_049241285.1 Chitinophagaceae bacterium
AATATTAATTCGATTATTAAGAGTTGAAAAAAATAAAAAAATACCTCTTTGGGTATTGTTTTGGATACTTATTATTATGCTTTGTGGCACAAATGAAATTGCTGCCTTATGCACTGGATTTATTTTATTAATTTTTGCAATACTAGTTAAAAAAACAGTTCGTTTATTTAATATTCTCAAGGGTATTACAGCCCTTGTTTACTTGGTATCTTTACTTTTTTCTGCACTTGCCCCAGGTAATAATGAAAGACTAACACTATTTAGCGAAAAAAGCATTGTTATTATTTTAGGCAGCAGCATTGTAAGAGTAGCATATACTTTTTTTACTATTTTTCAATCACCATTATTTTACGTAGCAGTAATTGGCATGTTGTTATTTGGTATACAATATGGAGGAAACACATTTGTAAAAAAGAGAGGAAAATCAATATTCATAAACTTGAGTATTTGCACATTAATTATTGCTATTAGTTTATTCATCATACACTTGCCAATATTGTATCATTCTAATGGATCATTGCCAGAAAGAGCAACCAATCTTTTTGTAATTATCACATTTATAGCTTTGTTAATGTCTTTCTTCTATTCAGGTACTCAACTTAACAATCAGTCATTGGCATTGATAAGCATAAAGCCAAATACATCTGCACTATTACTACTTACTATGTCTATAAGTATTGTTTGTAATAATACAACTAAAGAAATCATAAAATCTGTTCTATCTGCAAAATTGTATGATAGCATTCTCGATGAAAGAGAGCAAATATTAATGGCCAATAAAAAGAAAAATATAGCAGTAATATCCTATGATAGTGCTGTTACTAAGCATTACAACAAACTGTACGGAAACAATCAAAAAGAAGTAATTAAAAAAATCATCCTTCAAAAGCCAAACCTTTTATTTTTTGAAGATGATTTTATTTCAGAAAAAAACATTTCAGAAATAAAAAGATATTACCAATTAGAATCATTAAAAGTAGTACCGAAATATTGCAACTAACTACAAATTTACAAGCGTTTCTAAACTCCCTATTTCTTTTACTTTTACGCCTTTTTCAGTTAGTTCAACAGTACAACATTCGTTAACCAAATCGTGTTCAAAGAATAGAATATAGTTATTGATTGCGGCCTCTTCTAAGAATACTTTTTTTTCGGTTAAAGTAAGCATTGGAAACATATCGTATGCCATAACATAAGGCAATGGAATATGAGCAACTGATGGCAATAAATCTGCCATATATGCGATAGTTTTATTACCATATTGTATTTGTGGTAACATCATGGCTTTTGTGTGTCCGTTGGCATATCGAAAGCTGAGCCCTTGAATAATATTGGAATTAACTTTAGCCAATTGATTCTGCTTGATTTCTATAGCCGATGCATCAATAAAAGAGAGTTGACCACTTTCTTGCATAGGCAAAATATTTTCTTTTAAAAAAGAAGCTTTTTCTCTAGCATTGGGTTCTGTTGCCCATTTCCAATGTTCTTGATTACTCCAAAATTGTGCATTTGGGAAAGCAGGTTTTAATTTATCATCAACCCTATGTATTGCACCACCACAATGATCAAAATGTAAATGTGTGAGTATAACATCGGTAATATCATTTTTCGAAAAACCATGTTCTGCTAATGAACTTTCTAAAGTTTCATTTCCAAACATATAGTAATAAGAAAAAAACTTGGCATCTTGCTTATTACCCATGCCTGTATCAATCAAAATCAATCTATTCGAATCTTCTATTAATAAACAACGTAAAGCCCAACTACACATATTATTTTCATCAGCAGGGTTTAGTTTATTCCATATACTTTTAGGAACAACACCAAACATTGCTCCACCATCTAATTTAAAATTCCCTGCATGAATAGGATATAATTTCATAAGGCAAAAATTAAGTGCAAGAAGTGTATTATACCTTTTTTGAAGCCTGAATGGTTCTTAACAACAATATCAAACCCAGTATAAAAAAGCCCATTAAAGCTAGAATAGAATTTCGTTGGCTTCCACCGGCTAATTCAGTTATATAGCCATAACTAAACATACCAATAACAATGGCTATTTTTTCTGTAACATCAAAAAAACTAAAAAACGAAGTAGTATCTTTTGTTTCAGGCATAAGCTTACTGTAAGTGCTTCTACTTAAACTCTGTATTCCACCCATAACAAAACCAACAATAACTGCTAGTCCATAAAATTGTAATACGCCATTTCGAGGAATTAAATAACCTGCTACACAACATAAAACCCAAATAACTACTACCACACTTAACACTTGTAAATTACCAAACTTTGACGATAATTTACTCATGGTAATGGCACCAGGTATTGCCACTAATTGAATTAATAATATTGCAATAATTAAATTATCAACAGGTATGTTTAACTCACTTTTTCCATACAAAGTAGCAGCCAACATAACCGTTTGCACTCCCATATTATAAAAGAAAAAAGCCACTAGATATTTTTTTAAAACTTCTAATTCTTTTAACTGCTTAAACACCTTTTTAAGTTCAATAAATCCATTCGACAATACATTGTTTTGTGGTCTTGAAGCTGCTGCAGTTCCATTGGGTAAAACACTTAAAGGAATTTGAGCAAATGCTAGCCACCAAATACCTACTAATAAAAATGATACTTGCAATGATTGAGATGCAGATGTAAACCCGAACCATTCTTTTTTAAACAATAAAACAAAACATATTACCTGCAAGAAAACACTACCAATATAGCCCATTGTAAAACCCTTAGCACTTACTTTATCTTGATCGACTTCTGCGGCAATTTCTGGTAAATATGAATTGTAGAAAACCAAACTACTCCAATAACCAATACATGCAATAACTAGTAATACAATACCTAAACTTATATGTTTGTCATCAAAAAAATACAAACAGCTACAGGCAATACTTCCGATGGTACAAAAGAATCGTAAAAAAGATTTTTTATTGCCTTTATAATCGGCAATTGATGACAAAACCGGACTCATAATTGCTACAATTAAAAAAGCAAATCCTAAAGCATAATTGTACAAGGCAGTATTTACAAAACTTCTGCCTAAAAAAACTACTTCATTGTTGGTTGCTTCATTTTTTGTTACCTCTTCATAATAAGCAGGAAACATGGTAGAAGTAATTACCAGATTGTAAACACTATTTGCCCAATCGTACATTGACCAAGCATTTACATATTTTTTATTCGTAGCAATCATACAATCTATTTAAGAAATCTGTTGAATTAAATGATATTTTGTTGAATAAGCAGCAAAACAATTATGCCGAGAATTATTCTGTAATATCCAAACAATTTAAATCCATTTTTTTGCAAAAAGCCAATAAAAAATTTTATTGCTAATAAAGCAACTATATACGCAACAACAGCACCTACACCTAATATTGCAAAATTATCTTTCACCAAAACTTCAGGGCTTTCTTGATACACATCTAACAAGCTTTTGGCAGATGCAGCAAACATAGTTGGAACAGCTAGAAAGAAAGAAAATTCTGCTGCCAAACTTCTCGTTAATTTCTGACTCATTCCTCCAATAATTGTTGCAGCACTTCTACTTAAACCAGGTAATATAATTGATAATACTTGAAAACAGCCTATTATAAATGCTTTAAAATAACTTACATCTGTTTCTTTTTCTAAATTATTCTTTGAAAATAATTTATCTATAAATATTAAAACAACACCCCCTCCTATCATAACAAAAGCAATAAATACGAGATTATTTAATGCTGCATCGATATGCTTTTTTAACAATGCTCCAAAAACCAATGCAGGAATTACAGCAATGAATAATTTGATATAAAATTGGATGGATTTGAAATTGAAGAACCGTTTCCAATAAATAGTTACCACACTTAAAATAGCAGCCAACTGAATAACTACTTCAAACATTTCTGTAAATGCATTATTGGCTACACCAATTAATGGATTCGTAATTTTCATATGAGCTGTAGATGAAATGGGCAAAAACTCTGTCAATCCTTCTACAATGGCAATAATAATAGCTTGTATATAATTCATAGTTCTTTATTGAAACATTATTTATATGTATAATAAAAAAAGCGATGAAATTCATCGCTCTTGTGTATTACTTTTATCGAATACTTATTCTACCGATTTGGGTTTTTTAAAAATTGCATAAATTTCTACCATCAGGCCAACAATAATAAGTATAGGTGCAATGGTAATTCTTGTTACACCATAAACTACTTTGTAATCAAACACATCTGGACTTTCATTTTTCCCACCACTCATTAAAAACATACCTGCTGCAATAATTACACCACCAATAATCATCCATAAATAATTGTCTTTTGCAAAAAGAGGTTCTAAAGTGGTTGTTTTTTTATCCTTACTCATCGTAATGCTATTTAGGTTGCAATAATAAGCAGTTTCGGTGAAATGTTATTTTGTAAATAAAAAATTTATATGCAACTTAATACAAGTCGTCTAGTTTCATTTTTAAATACTTCAATACGCTTCTATGAGTACTGAATAAAGAAATGCTTACACCTATTAACAACATACCACTATAAAGAATGATAGTTTGTTTGGTATTATCAATAGCTTTTAATTCTGGTATTTGATTTTCGAGCCATTGAATTAGCGAAAAGAGTAATACTACAGCAATTGCACCACTAATTGTTCCATTAATTATGGCTCTAATATCCATTGGTTTGGCAATAAAGCCCCTTGTTGCACCTACCATTTGCATAGTTTTTATTAAAAAACGATTGCTAAACATGGCTAATCGAATGGTATTATCTATACTAAAAATAACTACAACACTTAAAATAATAGAGATTACTAAAAAAGCTAATCCATAAATTTTTGCTTTTTCATCTAAATTAGTTACTAAGTTTTTAGGATATTGTAAATCAGTTATTTGATTACCATAAACTTCCATTAATGCATTAGAAATTTTTTGCAAGCTATCTTTATTTACGTATTCAGCTTTAGCATAAAAATCTATGCTTTCTGGCAAAGGATTAATGTCTAAAATAGCAGCCCAATCTTCATTATTTTCTTTATTCCAAATTTGCTTGGCACTTTCTTTATTAATATACGTAACATCTTTAGCGTAAGGCTGTAGTGCTATAAATTGCTGAATTTGGTTTATGGTATCTTTGTTTAAGGTGCGTAAATAAGCACTAAAACGAATGTCTTCTTTAAACAAATTACCTGCTTGTTTTACATTCAAAAAAAACCATCCCATAATGCCCATTATAAACAATACGAGTGCAACACCTATAATGCTAAATATATAGTTGGGTTTACTTCTTTTTAAACTTGCTTTTCCAATTGCTGACATAAGTAAATACGTATATATGGTTCTTAATGGCAAATGTAGCGTAAACACTTACATTTGCAACCACTTTAACGTATAATTGAAGGGTTAAAGTATGTGTAACTATATTTTTATATCAAGTAAGGGGAAAAAGGTTGTTTTTTTCATGCAACCCAAAATACCATCGACTGTTTTTAGCAGTTTACAAAAGATATAGTGCTATAGTTTTTATAGAGTAAGGGAAAGAAAATTACATCAACAAGTAAGTTTACAGTAAGTATTTATGGAATACAATTTTAGAGCAATTGAGCAAAAGTGGCAACAAATTTGGTTAGAAAAAAAAGTTTATCAGGTAAGTAACCAAAGTAACAAACCAAAATATTATGTATTAGATATGTTTCCTTATCCTAGTGGTGCTGGCCTTCATGTTGGGCATCCATTAGGCTACATAGCTAGCGATATTTTCAGTCGCTATAAACGCTTAAAAGGCTTTAATGTATTGCATCCTATGGGTTACGATGCATTTGGTTTACCGGCAGAACAATATGCTATTGATCATGGTGTGCATCCAGCAATTTCTACACATAATAATATTGACAACTTTAGAAAACAGTTAGACAATATTGGATTTTGTTACGATTGGAATAGAGAAGTTAGAACATGCGATGCTGGCTATTATAAATGGACACAATGGATTTTCTTACAATTATTCAATAGCTATTACAATCGATCATTACAAAAAGCAGCACCAATTACTGAATTAATTCAACAATTTGAACAGCAGGGTTCTGTTGCTGTTGATGGCCAAAGAAATACTGTAACACCTTTTAGTGCTGAAGAATGGAAAGCGTTTGATGCAAAAACCCAACAAACCATTTTAATGGATTTTCGTTTGGCTTACTGCGGTTATGGTGAGGTAAATTGGTGCGAAGCTTTAGGAACTGTTTTGGCAAATGATGAAGTGGTAAATGGGGTTAGTGAAAGAGGTGGTCATCCTGTGGTAAAAAA
>JBMLQZ010000275.1:0-5178 GCA_049241285.1 Chitinophagaceae bacterium
ATTATTTAAACAATGCCCCATGTGCAACACACCGGTAACATTGGGTGGAGGAATGACAATTGTGTACGACTCCCTTTCATCAGGTACACTATTAAAATAACCTTTTTTTAGCCAATGTGCATACCATTTTGCTTCACTGGATTCAGGATGATAGTTTTTACTTAACTCCATATCTAAATAACTTCTTTGTTTAATTTTATTTGTGGGCTTTGTTGTGCTTGTTCTGTATTCAACTTTTGTTCCGGCTGTTCGTTTGTAGTGCCTTTTTACAAAAGGCAGCTACCACTTCCATCCGGCAGCCTTTCGTCTGTTGAAACAACTTTCAGCTAATCCAATTCAATGTTTGCGAAAATAAGCAATAAACCTACTTGAGGCGGTACTTGTAATGCAGCTTACTATAAAGATTAGATGTTTCTTATTTTTCCATTGTTCATGTGTTTGCTTTTACATTTTTACACATGCAATAATCGTTGGCATTCTAATAAAAACTTTTCTCTATTAATAGCAGCAGTACCAACCTCTTCACAGACCAGACCTCCTGCAATATTGGCCATTTCAGCTGCAAGATGCATATCTTTTGTAGCAGCAAATACCAACGATGCTACTGCAATTACAGTATCACCTGCACCGCTTACGTCGGCAATGTTTCTAATGTGTGTAGCAATTAAAGCACTAGACTCTTCTATTGCATAAAAAACACCTTTTTCAGATAAGGTAATAAATGAGGCTTTGTGTTGTAATTTTTCTTGTAACAAAGCATGTACAGCTAACAAATTGGTTTGATTAATGACATCAATAGAAATATTTAATCCTTCTTTTACTTCTTTTAAATTGGGTTTAAAAATATCTACCTGTTTATAGTCGAAAAAGTGCTTCTTTTTAGGATCAACAGCTGTTAAAATAGCATGTTGTTTACACAACTGAATTACCGAATCAATTACATATTTTGAAAGAACGCCTTTATTATAATCTTCAAAAATTACAATATCTGGTTTATGGTTTTGAATACAAGCTTTAACTTGTGCAAGTAGCAATTGTGCTTCATCTTCAGAAATATCATGGGTAATTTCTTTATCTAAACGCATCATTTGTTGATTATGACTCATGATACGTGTCTTATTGGTGGTAGTTCTTCCCTCAGATTGAATTAAATAATTCGTACGAATACCTTGCTCTGTATATAATTTTTGTAAAGTATCACCATCCTCATCTTTTCCTGTTACTGAAAAAATATACGTTTCAGCACCCAATGCAACAATGTTTAATGCTACATTTCCAGCTCCACCAATTCTATGTTCTTTTTGTTTAATGGCAACAATTGGCACAGGTGCTTCTGGCGAAATTCGCTCAACATTTCCAAATAAATAACTGTCTAACATCACATCACCAATTACCGCTACTTTTATATGCTTAAAGCTATCAAATAATGCTTCAAAATTCATGTTATGATTTCTGTTGTTTTGCCACTGCAAAGTAATACAAAGGAATTCCAATTAATACAATTATTAGTCCAGGCCAAGTATATTGTGGCTTATAAATAATTAAGAGTGAACAAAAAACGGCTCCCATTACAATATATAATATTGGTAAAAAGGGATATCCAAAGGCTTTGTATGGACGCTCTGCATCTGGTCGTTTTTTCCTTAATATGAATATGCCATAAATAGTAAGCATATAAAACAAGACTACGACAAAAGAAATCATATCTAACAAATCGCCGTATTTTCCACTTAAACAAAGTATACTTGCTACAATACATTGAGCCCATAATGCCCACTGTGGAACTGCATTTTTATTCAACACACCTGCTTTTTTAAAAAACAATCCATCATTAGCCATAGTATAATATACCCTTGCACCTGCTAATATTAAACCATTGTTACAGCCAAAAGTAGAAACCATAATAAGCAATGCAATTAAGGTTGTGCCAAAAGATGGGAAAATGGTATTTGCTGCAGCCACTGCTACTCTATCATCTTTAGCAAAAGCAATTTCGTTGAGTGGCAACACATTTAAGTACATAAAATTGGCGGCTAAATAAATGGCGGTTACAATTAACGTACCTAAAAACAAACTCAAACCAATATTTTTTTGCGGATTTTTAATTTCAGCAGCAATAAAGGTTACATTATTCCAAGCATCACTACTAAAAATACTACCAACCATTGACGCAGCAATTGCCCCCATTAAAGCACTTCCAGAAATTCCCATCCAAGCAGCAGGTTGTAACACACCAGTAGCATCTTTTACACCACTATTTTGCATGGATACAAAACCAGTTTGCCAATTTTCCGCCCAATAACTATGTTTTACCAAAACAAATCCAAATACAATCAATCCTAATAAAGCAAATAGTTTGGCTGTTGTAAAAATGGTTTGAATTATTTTTCCTTCTTTAACACCTCTAGAGTTAATGTATGTAAGCAATACAATAATGAAAATAGCCACTAATTGACCAGCAAATATTTTAATGAATCCTAAATCGAATAGTAAATAATTGTTTCCTAATTCTGGAACTAAATAGGCTAGAAACTTAGAAAATGCAACACCTACAGCGGCTATTGTTCCGGTTTGTATCACTGAAAAAAAACTCCATCCATATAAAAACCCTACTAATGGATTATAGCTTTCTTTTAAATACACATATTGACCACCTGCTTTGGGAAACATAGCACTTAATTCTCCATAACTTAATGCGGCTATGAGTGTCATAAATCCAGTAATTAGCCATACAGCAATAAGCCAACCTGCACTACCAACATTACGAACTATATCTGCACTCACAATGAATATTCCAGAACCAATCATGCTGCCAGCAACAATCATGGTTGCATCCATTAAACCAAGTGTTGGTTTAAAATTAGCGGTACTCATAAGCAAAAAATTAAAAATCCCATCTAGTGAATGTAGATGGGATTGAAAGATAA
Source organism: Chitinophagaceae bacterium (assembly GCA_049241285.1). Lineage (GTDB taxonomy): Bacteria > Bacteroidota > Bacteroidia > Chitinophagales > Chitinophagaceae > Parasediminibacterium. The sequence goes on from JBMLQZ010000275.1 coordinate 2,928, forward strand.
TAAAATGTGATGGTTCTGTTTAATTTTTCTTCTTGTACAATTGATTTAAGCCTTTGATTACATCATTGGTAATATTGTACGCAGAATCTTTATAATAAATTAAATCAGGTGAGTTTACCAATATGAAAGAATAAGTATTGTCTTTGTTATAATCTTTTAAGAAGTCTTCAATTTTCTTTTTTACGTCTTGCAATTTTTTAAAGTTTTCTTCTTGCATTTCTTGAGCTTTTGTTTGCTCTAAAACTTGATAATCTTTTTCTCTTTGTGCAAGGTCTTGTTGTGCTTGTGTATACTCAGCTTGAGTCATTGATTGACCCTTACTTTGGTATTCTTTTACTTTAGCAGCAAAGGCATTTTTTTGAACATTTAATTCATTACGTTTCTTTTGTTCAGACGCTCCTAGTTCTTTTGCTATTTGCTTATAATATTCAAAATTATTTTGAATAGAATCCATTTCTATGTAAGCAATTTTAAAACCTGATGTTTGTTTGTTTACATTAGTATTTGAAGCTGCTTTGGGCACTTTTGATGAGGAAAAATGTAAATAAAATAAAAACGCAACAGCAATAACTAACACAATATTTAAGCCGAGAGTAAAATTTTTCATTGATTTTCTTTTGGAGGATGAAATTACAATTTAAAAAAAAAGGAATTTGTTAAAACAAAACAGTTTAGATAGATATACAAAATAAAAAAGCAGGAAGCATTACACTTCCCGCTTTTATAAATCAAATAACTATTTATTCTTCGTCATCAAAACTCATTGCTTCTCTAGTAGCAGTTAATACATCGTATTCTTCTTTGCTACCTACAATCATACTATCAAACTCACGTTGACCTGTACCAGCAGGAATTAAATGACCTGTAATTACGTTTTCTTTTAATCCAAGCATGTAATCAGCCTTTCCTTGAATAGCAGCCGTACTTAGTACTTTTGTAGTTTCTTGGAATGAAGCAGCAGAAATCCAGCTTTGAACACCTAATGAAGCTTTAGTAATACCTAATAAAACGGGTTGTGCAGTTGCAGGTTTTGCATCTCTTACTTCAACCAATTTTTTATCAGCTCTTCTTAAGATAGAATTCTCTTCTCTTAATTCACGTAAGGTAACAATTTGTCCAGCTCTAAATTTAGTGCTTTCACCAGGAGTTGTAACAACCTTCTTATCGTAAATTCTATCATTCTCATCAATAAAATCAAACCTATCTTCTAAATCTTCTTCTAAGAATTTGGTATCGCCAGCATCAACAATTTCTACTTTTTTCATCATTTGACGTACAATTACTTCAATGTGTTTGTCATTAATACGTACACCTTGTAAACGATAAACTTCTTGAATTTCATTAACAACATATTCTTGTACAGCATAAGGACCTCTGATTGCTAAAATATCAGCTGGTGCAATTTGACCATCAGATAAAGGAGAACCAGCTTTCACAAAGTCAGCATCTTGTACTAAAATTTGACGAGACAATGGAACCAAGTATTTCTTTATAACACCATCTTTACTTTCTACAGAAATTTCTCTATTACCACGTTTAATGTTACCAAAAGTTGCAACACCATCAATTTCACAAACAATAGCAGGATTACCTGGATTTCTAGCTTCAAACAATTCAGTTACACGAGGTAAACCACCGGTAATATCTCTTAATTTTCCTAAAACACGAGGTATTTTAACCAATATTTGACCTGCTTTTACTTCATCATTTTCTTCTACAGCAATATGGCTACCTACTGGTAAGTTGTAGTGTTTAGATTCTTTTCCATCAACAATAATGGTAGGAATTTTTGTTTTGTCCTTCGTTTCAATAACCACCTTTTCACGGTGACCAGTTTGCTCATCACTTTCTTCACGGAACGTTACACCATCTAATACACTATCAAAACGAACAGTACCATTTTGTTCAGCTACAATTACATTGTTAAACGGATCCCATGTACAAATAACATCTCCTTTTTTAACAGCTTGACCATCTTTTACTTGTAAAGTAGAACCATAAGGAACGTTATTGGTAATTAATAAACGATCATTCTTAACATCCATAATTCTAACCTCACCCGTACGACCGATAACTACCTGTACTTTATTTCCTTCATTGTTAATTGCTGTAACGGTACGTAATCCATCGAATTGAACAGTACCATCGAATTTAGCATTCAATGAACTTTCAATAGATGCACTACCAGCAACACCACCCACGTGGAATGTACGAAGCGTAAGCTGTGTACCAGGCTCACCAATTGATTGAG
>JBMLQZ010000276.1:0-1324 GCA_049241285.1 Chitinophagaceae bacterium
TGTAGAAACATACTATGGAGCAACTTATCAAGTTGATGCTGCAAACAAAAAAGTAATTATTACTAAACCCACTAATAGTATTTCAGATAATAAATTAAAACTGGGACAAATTGTTGTATTGGGCTCACAAAGCACCAAAAGTATTCCTCATACTGTTTATGCAGATAGCTGCACCAATTTAACTTTTGACAATGTTGTTTCATTTGCTTCAACTTCATTTAGCTTTTTTGAAACCTATTGTTCTGGCTCTAAATACACCAATTGTATAGTTGATAGAAGACCTCTTAATTCTGATGTTAAAGTTAGAGGCTTTAAACGTATGAGAAGTGGTAATGCAGATGCCTTTCATTCAAAACGAGCAGCCGTAGGACCTTCTTATGTAGGCTGTACAGCCAGATATAATGGCGATGATGAGTATGCTATAAATGGTGATTATCATTTTATTTCTGAAACCAATGGAAGCATTTTAACTGTTATTGCAAAAGGAGGAGGAAATAATACGCTTGGTTTTCTTGTGGGTGATACAGTTGAATTAACCTCATATACAGGTGCTAGAATACCCAATGCTAAAATTGTAAGTGTGGTAGGTGGAAGAGCCTTAAACACTACGGAATTGATTTTTTTTTTCAAACAGAACTTCGTTGAGAGCTGAAGCTGCTGATACCTACACAGCTAATAAGGTTTGGTATGTTACCATTGATCGTTCTGTTAACCTACCATTTGGTAGCTTAATTAATTCGGCTTCAAGAGTTGGCAATGGCTTTGAAATAAGAAACTGTATTGCTGGCCCTAATAGAAGTAGGGGTATTTTAGTAAAATCAAGTAATGGTATTATTACTAATAACACTTGTATCAATAACTGGGGTAATGGAATAAAATGTTCTCCCGAATATGAATGGTTTGAAGGGCCTAGTGGAAGCAATGTTGAAATATCTAACAACACCATAACAGGTTGTCGAGATCAATCAATAAGCATATTAGCCATTGGGGGCAATGGTAATAATGCACCAGCTGGAGCACATGATAATATTCGAATATTTAATAACGTTATAAGCGGTGCTTTAGCATTCCCAGCTTTTGAGTTAGGTTCAATAAGTAACTTATGCTTTTATAGCAATACGTATAACATCGGAAATTCTCAAGTATCAGTTACCAATGTAACCTTTCCTACTGTTACTAGTATAGCTGTAGCACCTACAAATACAGCACTTACTGTTACACAAACTACTCAATTAACAGCAACAGTATTACCTTCTTCAATTTGCAATAGATCGGTAAAATGGACTTCAGATAAACCACTTGTTGCAAAAGTTGATTCTTTAAC
>JBMLQZ010000277.1:0-5211 GCA_049241285.1 Chitinophagaceae bacterium
AAACAGCAAGTATGGATAAATTTAACTGTACAAACTTTTATTTATGAGCCTTATGAAAAAAGATTCATTAAACCCATTGAATTTAAACCATTAGAAAATGTAAAGCATACAGTAATAATTATTGGTGCTGGCCCTGCTGGAATTTTTGCTGCTTTACAATTAATAGAAAAAGGAATTCGCCCTATTATTATTGAAAGAGGAAAAGATGTTAGAGCAAGAAGAAGAGATTTAGCCATATTGAATAAAGAGGGAATAGTGAATACTGAAAGCAATTATTGCTTTGGTGAAGGTGGTGCAGGTACTTATAGTGATGGAAAATTGTATACCAGAAGTAACAAAAGAGGCGATATACAAAGAATACTGAATTTATTTGTTCAATTTGGGGCTGATGAAAAAATATTAATAGAGGCACATCCTCACATTGGAACCAATAAGCTACCACACATTATATCAGCAATGAGAGAACAAATTATTGCTTGTGGTGGTGAATATTTTTTTGAAACTAAAGTTGTTGATTTTATTATTGAAAAAGATACCATTAAAGGGGTTGAATCACAAGATGGCAATAGATTTTATGCAGATGCTGTAATATTAGCAACAGGGCATAGTGCAAGAGATATTTTTGAATTATTGGCGAAGAAAAACATACATATTGAGGCAAAACCATTTGCATTAGGTGTTAGAATTGAGCATCCACAAGTTATTATTGATACAGCTCAATATCATTGTACTACAAGAGGAGAATTTCTACCACCAGCATCATATAGCTTGGTAGAACAAGTTGCAGGTAAAGGTGTGTTTAGTTTCTGTATGTGTCCTGGAGGCATTATTGCACCAGCGGCAACTAATCCAAACGAATTGGTGGTTAATGGATGGAGCCCAAGCAAAAGAAACAATGCTTTTGCAAATAGTGGAATGGTTGTAAGTGTTGATGAAAAAGAGGTTATGAATTACCTACAAACGATGAAAGTGAAAAATAAATTAGCAACTAATAACCCATTATTACTTATGGAATTTCAAAAAGCAGTTGAAGAAATTTCGTATACAGCTGGAGGAGGAAAATTTGTAGCCCCTGCTCAAAGAGTCATTGATTTTTGTACATCAAAAACTAGTACAAATTTGCCTAACAGCTCTTATATACCTGGTATTACAAGTGCAAACATGCAAGATATTCTTCCCAATTTTATTTATCAAAGATTACAACAAGGTATTAAATCTTTTGGTAAAAAAATGAAAGGATATTATACCAATGAAGCAATAGTGGTAGCAACTGAAAGTAGAACATCTTCTCCTGTAAGAATTCCTAGAGATAATGAATCATTACAACACACTCAAATAAAAAAATTATATCCTTGTGCAGAAGGTGCTGGTTATGCTGGTGGCATTGTAAGTGCGGCAATGGATGGTGAGAAAGTTGCTGTAACTGTAAGTGCCATGTTGCAAAACAAATAGAAACATTAAGCATCAATTTCATCAATCATCAAGGTATCTTCAACTTGTGCTGATTTTTTTATAACATCTTTTAGAACGACATCTAACGTTTGAGAAGAATGAAGCAAATAACTAACAATTTTATCTTTTTCTGTTTCTGATAATTGTTTGTTTTGCAACAGATTAATTAATCCAAGAATATTGGTTAAAGGAGCTCTTACAGAATGAGCAGTAATAAACGTAATATCTTTTAATTGAGCATTTTGTTGTTTTACTTTTAAAGCATGTTCATCTACTTTATTCCTTTCTACTAAAAGCACAGCTTTCATTTTTCTATCATAAACAACAGCAATATATGCGAAGATGGCACATAAAAACACTGCTGATAAGGCATTAATAATAAAAATTTGTTGGGCTAACGCTGTTGAAATTTTTTGATAAGAACTTTCATAATCAGCATAAAATATGGCGAGGCAAAATGACACAACGATTACTCCAAATAAAGTTAAGATTTGAATCTTTTTGTTTGTTGACTCAATTAACATAAATGTCATTACTAACATTAGAGGGAAAAAATACAAATAGGCACCAGTAGCAAGCCCTTCAAAAACTGTATACGCAATAAACAAAAAATTAAAAAGAAAAATACAAAAGCCTGCAACATATTTTTTATAACCTAGATAAACGTAAGCAACAACTGCTAACATTACAATAGCACCTATAATACTAGTATATGAAGACAAAAAAAGTTCCTTTTTCCAATCGAAATAAGCATTTAGTGCAATTACGGCAAATGCCACAAGACATATTACTATTGTACGATTTCGAATACCTATTAAGATATTTGGATGATCCATAGGAAGGATAAGTTAATCATTGGTTTTTCAACTCGAAATAATGACTATAATTACATTTAATAAATTAAAATCATTCAATACAATAATATGCTTTTAAAATTAATTAATAAACTATTATTCTACAGACTTATAGAATAAAGTTGTAAAACAGATATATATAAAACGAATAGCTTTATTTTTCAGATAAAATAATGTACATTAAATTAGACTCAATTCCAGTTTGTATATTCTGTTATTTAATTGCTTACTAATTGATTGAAATAGCGAAGATTAACTTATGGCAAACTCATATTTTCAATTTAAAGAATTCATTATACATCAAGCAGATAGTGCTATGAAGGTTACAACTGATGCTTGTTTATTTGGTGCTTGGATGACTAAGAATGTACCTATGCTTCCTGAAAATTTTGTAGCACTAGATATTGGCACAGGAACAGGTTTATTATCACTCATGTTTATTCAGAACAATTGTGCTAGAAAAATTGACGCAGTTGAAATAGATGCAGCAGCAGCAGTAGAGTCAAAAAAAAATATTGCACTTAGCAAATGGGAAAACCAAATAACCGTATTTAATGAACCCATCCAAGATTTTGTTTACAAAAGAAAAGAACGATATCACTTTGTATTCAGCAATCCACCATATTATGAAAACGATTTAAAAAGTGTAGAATCACAAAAAAATACAGCGTTTCATAGCACTCATCTTGATATAGAAACATTAGTTACATGCATACAACAATCTTTATTACCGAATGGTTTTTTCGCAATTATATTGCCATATAAACGAGAGAAAGAATTTGAAAAATTATGTACCCACAAGAACTTATTTTTTTATCGAAAAATGTATGTGCAACAAACTGAGAAACATCCTTTTTTCAGAACAATGTTTTTAGGTAGTAATTTTAAGTTAAGCAATGAAATAAATTCATCTATGTCAATAAAAATAAATCAAGAATATAGCAATGAATTTGTTGAATTATTAAAGCCGTACTATCTACATTTATAAAGCAAATAATTTTATGGTTACATTGCTTTAACCCATTCATCTAAGTAATAAAATCTTGGAGTTAATATTCCATTACTAACCATTGTAGCATTGCTTATGATAGTTCCTTTATTTTGAAATAAATCATCAAGAATATACTTGATAAGTTGTTCACCAAAATAGCTGCTAGCATCTCTAGGTAACTCATTGGGTAAATTTCCTACGGCAATAATATCAATAGCATCATTAGTAAATGGTGTTGTTTTTTGATAGGTATTTTTAAGAACACCATAAACAGGATTTTGTATTGTTTGATCACCAAGATTAATAGGAATAGACCCATTTTCATCGTCAGTAACATCTGCTATTACTTGAATGGCAAACCGATGATCAATTTGTGATTTCTCAAAAAGTCTAGGTATATTTTTATCCCAATAAACACCATTCATTAAAACATCTGTACAAGATAAATAAGGTTCAAAGCAACTGATATACTCATTTGGATTTTTATGAAAATGTTCTCGTTTATACGTATGTAAAAATTGATGCGTATACAACTCAGCACCTTTTAAATGAACATAAACTGGATAACTAAATTTTTTCTTTAAATAAGCCTCTGAATCTACCTGCTTAACTCCCATTAAATGCATTACCTCAATTATTCCATGAGCTACTCTTCCATTTCCTGTAACAGCAATTTTTATAGGTGGCAATTTTAGTCCGAAGTAGTGTCTAATTAATGACATATAATCTTTGCACTCAAATACTCTCGGCAATTGAAAAGCGTTGGTTCTTTTACCATATGCCCAAATGCCATTGTGTGCTCCAACAACTCCTGCAAAAAAACCGAAACCTATAATACGTTGCCCATCTTCATGTTCTAAACATTCATAATCAATTAGGGTATTTTTTTGTTGTAAAATAGTTTGCAACAAGCGTTTATTATAAGATTGTTTTTTTCTTGAATTAACGATGAAATAGGCACTTCTTTTATTCCTAATAAAATATCGCAATCATGTATATTTTCAACAACATTTATTCCAACATCTATATATTCTTCATTTGTAAAACACCTTGTTTCAGAAGCTTGTACGCTTATTTGAACATTAAATTTTTCTTGTACAAATACACATTGTGTAGGTGTTAATGCAACTCTATTATCTGTGGGAACTTTTTGTTCTTTAATTAATCCTACTTTCAACATATATGTATTTTTCGTTTGGCAATTTAATGAGAAAAAAATTTCAGATTCAATATTTCTACTTTATGAATTAATACAAAAAAATAATTGGGTAGAAAGACAAATGAAACTATGCTTGAGAAAAATTAATTTTGCTAAATGAATTATTTTGAATTATTCGATATTCCAGTTTCATTTATGCCTCCTATGGCTATTGTTAGAAAAAAATTTTATGAGTTAAGTAGAAAATATCATCCCGATTTTTTTTCTCAAGCAAGTAATCACGAACAAGCAATAGCATTAGAAACTTCAGCAGCAATAAATAAAGCCTATAAAATATTTAACAGCAAAGAGGCTACTATACAATATGTTTTGCAGTTAAAAGGACTTTTAGAAGATGATGAGAAATATCAATTACCATCAGATTTTTTAATGGAAGTAATGGATATAAATGAAATAATGGTAGACGCAAAAGGAGAAAATAAAAGTGAATTGATAGAGAAAGCAAATAAACAATTAGCCATTTTACAAGATACTATTTATGAAAATATTCAACCTATTTTGGAACATTTTGAAGAAGGTGTTACTTCCGAAAAAGAATTGCTGCAAGTAAAAAAATATTATTTTCAGAAAAAATACTTAGATAGGATTTTGGCAAGTAGCTAAGCAAGCCCTTATATTTGCAGCCCAATTCAATGAGATTTGCCCAGATGGCGGAATTGGTAGACGCAGCAGACTCAAAATCTGCCGTTCGCAAG
>JBMLQZ010000278.1:0-1924 GCA_049241285.1 Chitinophagaceae bacterium
ACGGGTAAAGGCCTTGCTATGACCGTAGATTGTAATAGTAAATATGTTTTTGCGGATCCTTACAAAGGTGGTATGATTGCCGTTGCAGAAGCAGCGCGTAATATTGTTTGTAGTGGTGGTGAGCCTATTGGTGTTACCAACTGCTTAAACTTTGGTAACCCGTACGATCCAGAAGTGTATTATCAATTTGTAAAAGCAGTAACCGGTATGGGTGATGCTTGTAGAAAATTCAATACGCCGGTAACTGGTGGTAATGTTAGCTTCTACAATCAAAATCCTGATGGGCCAGTATATCCAACGCCTACAATTGGTATGGTAGGTTTATTGGAAAATGTAGACAATAAAATGACGATGTATTTTAAAGAATCTGGAGACATTATTTTATTAATCGGTAATCAACAAAACGATATTGCTTCAAGTGAATATGTACACAAATTAAAAGGTGTAGAATTTAGTCCAGCTCCTTATTTCAACCTAAATGAAGAATTTCAAGTACAAGAATTTGTAAGTGTATTAATTCAAGAAAAATCAATCGTTTCTGCTCATGATATTAGTGAGGGTGGCTTAATTGTAACCTTACTAGAAAGTGGTTTCCAAAAAAATCTAGGTTTTACAGTTGCTAAAACAAATAATAGCTTAAGAGCAGATGCATTTTGGATGGGAGAAGCTCAAGGAAGAATTGTAGTAAGCGTAAAAGCCAATCAACTAGAGAGCGTTCTTTCAAAAGCTAATCAAGCTGGAATTTCGGTAGAACATATTGGTACCGTTACCCCAGAAATGGTTTCAGTAAATGGCTCCAATTGGGGAAGTATTGTAGATTGGAAAAATAAATACGATACCGCTATAGAAAACATTATTCATGCAAAAGCATAATTCAAATGTCGAATACCATTCATTCTTCTAAAAAATATATCGTAGTTACAGGTGCTGCAGGTTTTATAGGCTCTTGTATGGTTCAGTTTTTAAACGAAAATGGATATACCGATTTAATTTTAGTGGATGATTTTGGTGTAGAAGAAAAAAGAAGAAATTGGGAAGCAAAGCAATATGAAGTAATTGTAGAAAGACATGGTTTTTTTGATTGGTTACATACACATCAACCTACTATAGAATGTATTATTCATTTAGGTGCAAGAACAGATACCACTGAGTTTGATTATGCTATTCATCAAACATTAAACGTAGAATATTCTCAAGCTATTTGGAATTATTGTACCCAAAACGTCATTCCATTAATATATGCATCGTCAGCAGCTACATATGGTGATGGTACACTTGGTTACAGCGATAATCATGAAATTCCTTTTTCGTTACAACCATTAAATCCATACGGCGTAAGTAAAAATGAATTTGATAAATGGGCTATTCTACAAAGTGAAAAACCTCCTTTTTGGGCTGGACTAAAGTTCTTTAATATTTATGGGCCTAATGAATACCATAAAGCTAGAATGGCTAGTGTTATTTGGCATTCATTTAATCAAATCAAAAAAACAGGGTTAGTAAAATTGTTTAAAAGTCACAGACCAGATTTTAAAGATGGAGAACAACTGAGAGACTTTGTTTATGTAAAAGACTTGGTAAAAGTAATATTGTGGATGCTACAGCAATACCAACAAAACAAGGCTATTACCAATGGTTTGTATAATTTAGGAACAGGTACAGCTCGTAGTTTTTACGCCCTAGCTTCTGCCACATTTAAAGGACTTGACTTAGAACCGAATATTGAATTTATTGATATGCCTCTAGACATCAGAGATAAATACCAATATTTTACCGAAGCCGATATGCAAAAGCTTCATAAAGCAGGTTACACAGAACCATTTTACAATTTAGAAGATGGTGTAGACGATTATGTTCGCAATTATTTAGCTCCCAATAAAATATACTAAATTTGAGGTAAATGTTTTGTTATGAGTGTATTAGA
>JBMLQZ010000279.1:0-2889 GCA_049241285.1 Chitinophagaceae bacterium
ATTAAAATAACGGTGTCTGTTAAATTGTTAACATCAATAGTTCCTGCTTCTAACCCTGCAATTAAATCTGCAGCCTTAATTACTTGAAAAGCATTCTCAACAAAGGCTTCAGTGGTTTTATCGTTTCTATCGTAACCAAGCACCACTCCTTCTTTTAAAGCTAACAGATTACAACTATCTGTCCATTGTTCTCTAGCACTATAAGGAAATTCATTGTTACCGCTAAAAATAATTCTAACATCGGTAGTGCAGCCTAAATCGGTTTTACTAATATCAATCAATAAATCTTCTAAACTTTCAAAAGCAATTGGGTTATCAGGATTATTTTTATGAAACTGTAAAATTTTAATTTTTTCTTCTTTTTTAATTTCTAAAATTCTTTCAATGGCATTTTCATCTTCATGTTTAACCGCTTTTCTTGAAAAATTACCCAACATTACCCAAACATCTTTTTTTACTTGTGTAAAAACGGTGTCTATATGCATGTAATCTCTCTTCTTTGGAATTTTAACAATGGTTACTTTATCTACAATTCCACGTTCAAACATGGTATTGGTAATTTTAACAGCAGCTTCTGATGATGTTCTTTCACTCACACCTACTAATAAATGATTCTTGCTAACCACCATAATATCGCCACCTTCTAATGTTACTTTTTTATCATCATCTTCCTTTGGCAATAAAAAACTATATTGACTATCACTTAACTCAATAATATTATTTTGATATTCTTTAAAAAGTGGGTGGTTAAAGAAGATATATTTTGCTAGTAAAGCTTCTCTAGTTCTTGCTTTTTTTGCAGGCTTGTTTAATAGTACATAATTGTTAATGGTGATACCAATATCTCTCGTAAAAATAAAATTAGGTATCGGTGCAAACAGCAATTGTTTTTCTTTAGAAGTACCAGAAACAAAAGTTTTCGCTAATTCTGTTGATGAATATTGTAACAATTCTTTTTGTGTATTATAAGTGCAGCCTTCAATAGCACAAACGGAAGAAACCAATTCAGTTTTAATGTGTTGATCTTCTAAAATTTCTGCTAATAACCATTGTAACTCAATTACCTTATCACTCTTATAAAAAGATACATGATCAGGCTTATAAAATGAACGATTGTTTTCAGGTGCATCAATTTCTGCTAACTTTCCTTTAATTTTTTCAGGATCTAAAAAGTATAATAATATCTTGGTGTAATAGTCGTATTCATTTTTACGGATAGTATCTAAATGAACAATATCTTCAAACAACCAATCTTGTGCTTTTGATGGAACCACTTTTCCTAAACCACTATCAGGACTATGAACTAATAAACGTTTTAATGTACCTACTTCTGAGGTAACAGACACTTTTAATGACATATCAATAAATTAATACAATAAATAAATGTAGTCTAACAAGACTATAAATACAATAGAATTTGGTAATAAAATACCACAGAAAACAAAAAAACAATTTAGCGAAGCTAATGATCGGGCATAGAATTTAAGCCCTTATACATCCAGGCAAAATGTGCAGTTAATAAACAAATGGTAGTGCAATGATTCATAACGAATTGGCGGCAAATTACAACTTTCCTGCTAAAGGTTGTATTCCATTTAGCGTTCCTGTTGCAAATAAAGGAATAAAACGCACAAACATTTCTTCACTATACCAATTTTCTTTTCTTGTTTTTTTAATAACAGTTGCATGTTCTTGCATTTTGTAAGCAAACTGTTTCATTTGTGTTTTGCTTTTCCATACACTAAAAGTGGCTTGTTTTATAAAAGGCACTTCACCAATTCCTACAGATGTTATAAAACCATCAGCACCTGCCATTTGATGGGCAACAGCGTCTACATTTTTCCAAAACTGTTGTAATTTATTTAATCGAATAGTTGCCCTTGTTAATACACAAATAATTCCATCATAATCTGTTTGTTTGGCTAGTTTGCCAAATGGTTCTTGATTGTCCCAAGTGCCATGACCTTCAATTGATTGTAACACCATTGTAAGAACTTCTGCTCTAAAAAGGCGATGCCAAAAATGTATAAATGCAGGCATTAACTGTTGTGTAGTTTGATCGTAATTAACTTCAGTTTTGAGTTTTTCTTGTGTTGCATTACTTGGTACTAACAAAATAGACCATTGTTGCCAATCGGGTGTTTTGTCAAATGTTCCATTTTTTCCACAACCCATTAATTTCCAAAAAGCAATTTTTTTATTCATGAATAAAAAAAAACGAAATACAGCCATTGACAAAAAGCCTGCAAAAGCAAAATATTTAGGATAACGCACTAATGAAAGAGTACAAATCATTGAATGAATATAAACTGAAATAATGAATCAAATAAAATTAGAAAACAGGTACCGGTATTTGGTTTAAACATTACAGATAGCACTATAAAAAGTTGTTATCAACTTCAATTTTATTAATCTACAATATCGCTTCACAAATACAGTGGTTTAACCTTACTTTTGCAGCCTTAAATGTAAAATAGTTTTTAGATGATAAGTGCAAGAAATGTAACCTTGGCCTATGGCAAAAGGGTTTTGTTTGATGAAGTAAACATCAATTTTGTTAAAGGAAATTGTTATGGTATTATTGGTGCTAATGGAGCAGGAAAATCTACATTTATGAAGATTTTAGCGGGTGAAATTGAGCCCAATAAAGGAACTGTAGAAATTACACCAGGTGAGCGTTTGGCTGTTTTAAATCAAAACCAATTTGCATTTGATGAAGAAACTGTTTTAAACACAGTTTTGATGGGTCATAAAAAAATGATGGAAGTGATGAAAGCTAAAGATGCCATTTACATGGATCCTGATGCCACCGAAGATGACTATATGAAAGCAAGTGAGCTAGAAGGTGAGTTTGGCGAAATGGGTGGCTATACTGCTGAAAGTGATGCT
>JBMLQZ010000280.1:0-1307 GCA_049241285.1 Chitinophagaceae bacterium
ACATCTTCATCGCTTAATCCATATTGTGGTTTTACTTCAATACTTTGTTCTACACCACTTCTCAATTCTTTAGCTTTTACCACTAATATTCCATCGGCATTAATTAAAAAACTTACATCAACTTTTGGTAATCCTGCTGGCATTCCAGGAATTCCGGTTAAATTAAATTCAGCTAATTTTCTATTGTCTTTTACCAAATCTCTCTCACCTTGATATACAGAAATACGCATTCCACTTTGTCCATCTTTATGAGTGGTGTATTGTCTTCCTACTTGTGTTGGAATTTTTGAATTACGAGGAATTAAAACATCCATCAAGCCACCCATAGTTTCAATTCCTAAACTTAAAGGCGTAATATCTAGCAATAAAAATTCTTTATTATTTCCAGCTAAAATATCTGCTTGCACAGCAGCTCCTAAAGCAACTACTTCATCTGGATTTACCGAGTCGTTTACTTTCTTTCCAAAAAAACTACTTATAGCTTCTTTAACTGCTGGTACTCTAGTGCTTCCACCAACCATTACAATGGTATCAATTTCTTCTTTTAAAACAACAGCATCGGCTAAAGCATTTTTACAACATTCAATGGTTTTTTCAATAAAAGGTGCAATTAATTCTTCAAATGTTGCTTTAGTAATTCGTAAAGTATCTCCATTTAATACTGCTTCAAAAACATCATTATTACTTAAGTGTTTTTTAGCTGCTTCAGCTGTTAAACGTAGTGTTTGAGATAATTGTTGATTTTGTTGTAAGTCGGTTTGTGCAATGCCATTTTGTTCTAACCAATATTGAATAATTACTCTATCAAAATCGTCTCCACCTAAATACGTATCACCATTGGTGCTTAATACTTCAAAAATACCATTACTTATTTTTAGAATAGAAACATCAAATGTTCCACCGCCTAAATCGTAAACAGCAATGGTTTTATCTTCATCACTTTGCAATCCTAATCCATAAGCTAAACTAGCAGCAGTAGGTTCATTTACAATACGTAAAACATCTAAACCTGCTAATTTTCCTGCATCTCTTGTAGCCTGACGCTGTGCATCGTTGAAATAAGCAGGTACAGTAATTACAGCTTTGGTAACGGGTGTTTTTAAAATATGTTCGGCTCTTTGTTTTAGCTCTTTTAATATGAAAGAAGATAATTCTATGGGAGAAAAAAATTGATTACCAACCTGCACTTTTACCAAACTTTCTGTATTATCATCAATAACTTTATAGGTAAAAAAGTCGGCATTGTTTTTTACGTCGTTATAGCTTTTACCCATTAATCGTTTGGCACTAAAAATGGTATTTTGTGG
>JBMLQZ010000281.1:0-8340 GCA_049241285.1 Chitinophagaceae bacterium
ACAGCATATTCTGTAATGTTTGCCGCAAATACGGGTGTTAAACTGCCTGCACTAATGGTTACATTACTAAGGTTAGCATCGGTGCTGGCTCTTATAATATCTACAGTGTACAATTTAGTGGTTATGCCATCTTGTGCAGTTACTAGTATTTCAACAATATTACTACCCAAAGCCAAAGCAATAGCTGCTGATGCTGTGCCACTATTAATACTTGTATAACTGCCACCTACAACCCTGTATTGTATGGTAGCACCAGCATCGCTTTTTGTTGGGGTGAATGTAACAGATGTAATATTGTTTTGCTGCAGTGAAGTGAAACTTGTGTTACTAGATAAAGAACCTGCACTTAAAAAACCAGTGCTAAATGTAATATTACTCAAATTAGCATTACTACTTAAAGCTCTTGTAACGATAATAGTGTAAGTTTTAACAGTTATGCCATCGGCTGCTGTAACCTGAATATTAATGGTGTTAGTACCTGTGTTGATAGGTATTACACTAGAGTTTGCACCGCTATTAATATTAACAAATGTTCCTCCGTTTATATTGTAGCGAATAGTAGAATTGAAAATAAGGGCAGTAGGTCTAATGATAATTCCACTTGTTGTATTGGGTAAACTAATAGTGTAGTTTGTAATTCCTCCAGAAAATGTAGGCGATAGTGTACCATTGGTAATGCTTAAACCTATCAAATCCGCTATATCAGTTGGTTTAGTTACCGTAATAGTATATATTTTTTTTGTAGTTCCATCTTGAGCGGTTACTTCTACATTAATTGTATTTGTTCCATTATTTAATACCAGCCCTCCTGAAACGCTACCATTACTAGTTGCAAAATAAGCAGCACCATTTACATTTACCCTTATAGTAGCATTGGGTTCATTGCTAGTAGGTGTAACAGTTACAACACTAGTAGAACTTAATACTGTGGCTGAGTACGTTGTTGTATTGGCATCAAATACAGGCGACAATGTACCAACACTTATCGTTAATGCACTTAAATTGGCATCGGTGCTTGCTGGCTTATTAATAAATAATGCATATGATTTTACAGTAGTTCCATCTTCTGCTGTTACCCTTACTTCAATAGTATTTTGCCCCAAGCTTAAAGTATTAGGAACCATTGTACTTCCACTTGCAAGTGTAGTATAACTCCCATTGTTAAAATTAACTCTAATGGTTGCATTAGAGTCTGCTGCTGTAGGTGTTACCGTAAAAGTGGTTGTGTTGCTCGGCACATTAATGGTATATTCAGTTGTGTTAGTATTAAAAGTTGGCGTTAAAACACCTGCACTAATAGCTAAAGCACTTAAATTGGCATTTGTACGAGGTACAAATACATTACGCAATACAGAAACCGAATTAGCACCAGAAGCACTATTAGCGGTAATTAAATCTAGTCTTCTATCGTTATTAAGGTCTACCGTTGCTATAGATATGGGTGTTGCACCCGTTATAATATCTATTTTCGATGCAAATGCAATTGTGCTTGAACTAGTAGTATTTGAAAAAAAAGAAACTGAATTTGTATTTGTACCATAATTTGCAACCGACACATCAGGCTTTGAGTTACCATCTATATCTCCAATTGAAATAGAAATAGGGTTTAATCCTGTTGTGAAATTGGTTTTTGTATCAAAACTTATACTACCAGCAGTTGAGGTATTTTTATGAACTGAGATATTGCTAGAGCTTAAATTTGCAACCACTAAATCTGTTTTGTTATCCCCATCTAAATCCCCACCTGCAACGGCTATAGCCCCTGTATTAGCACCAATGTCAATTTTTGTTGCTACCGTAATATTTCCTGTAGTTGAAGTGTTTCTAAAAATCGAAACATTATTTGAGTTTTGATTTGCAACTACAACATCTATTTTATTATCTCCATCAATGTCATTTAAAATAATTGAAGTAGGTCTAGTTCCAGTTGTTAAGTCTATTTTGCTAGCAAAGTTTATATTTCCAACAGTAGAAGTATTTCTTAATAACGATACTGTGTTAACAGATTGATTTGTTACAGCAACATCTAGTTTTCCGTCTAAATCAATATCACCAACTGCTATCGAACGAGGGCTATTTCCTACTGTAAAATCAATTTTTGTAGCAAAACTAATGTTGCCAATAGTAGATGTATTTCTGAAAAGTGAAATGCTGCTTGAACCTAAATTGGCAACAACTACATCTAACTTGCCATCACAGTCTGCATCAAAAACAGCGACAAAATATGGATTACTTCCGCATGTATAATCTTGTTTGCTGGCAAAATTAATACTGCTTGAAGTAGAAGTGTTTCTTAGTACAGAGATACTATTGCTAGATTGATTACAACTTACCATATCAATTTTGCCATCACCATCAATATCGCCAACGGCAACATTAAAAGGACCTGTTCCTGTTGCAAAATCTTGCTTGGCAGCAAAATCGGCCGTAGTAATACTCGTTTTTGCTGGACTATAAATAGGATTAAACTGCCTTAAGCTATAAGCTATTAACCCAGTACTTGTATTTAAAACCGAAATGGGGGCAAAGCTTGCTCCAAAAGGTACAGTAACTGTTAGGCTAGTGGTTGTTGCAGCGGTAACAGTTGCCTTTGCTGCTCCAAAAAAAACAATATTATTGGCAACAGTTGCATTAAAATTAGTACCAGTTAATACTACATTGTCACTTGGTTTACCATTTACAGGGCTAAATGATTGAATAGTTGGTTGTGCAATGATACTGCTTGTTATAAAAACAAGAATCACAATAATTACATTCTTAATAGTAAGCATAATATTAACCTTAAAATAAATAATATATCAAAAGTGGTTAAATAGTATGCTTTTGGCAATAACGCATTTGTAGTATTTAATTATTCAATTTATATAGATGCTAGTACTTTTTATGCATTTGCTATAAGTTGATTCAGTACAACTTGGTCGCTTGAACGCCTCATAAACTGTACATTTGCACACTAAAATGAAAAAAGAAGTATTTGTATGAAGTATCAAGTAGGAGATGAGATTATTGTATTACTTACACATGAAGAAGGAAGGGTTATTGAAATTATGAATGATAAAATGGTGATGATAGAAGTGAGAGGCGTAAAGTTTCCAGCCTATATGGATCAAATTGATTTTCCTTATTTCTATAGATTTAGTAAGAAAAAAACAGAACCTGTAAAAAAGGAAAAAGTTTTTATCGACAGTATTCCTGCAGAAAAACCTAAACCAAATGCTATTAAAGTAGAAGATGGTGTATGGCTTTCTTTAATACCTAAATTTGAATTAGACGATTTTAATGATGAAGTTGTAAGCTCTTTAAAAATTTATATGGTTAACAAAACACCTACGCATTTTAAATTTCATTATGAACAACAATTAAATGGCGTTGCTCATTTCGAAATAAGTAACGATATTGCTGGGTTTCATGACTTTTATATTCACGATTTAGAGTTTGAAAAAGTAAATGATAGTCCATCTTTTGTATTCGACTTCTCATTATTCACTCCACAAAAAAATAAAGCAGATCATTTTGAATATGTTCTAAAAATAAAGCCCAAACAATTGTTTCAACGAATTGAGCAAATGAAAGAAAAGAATGAGCCTACCATTTCTTACCAATTATTTAAAGAATATCCAGAAAAGCAATATCAAGAAGAAGAAAAATTTGAATTAAGTAGCTTGGCAGCAAAAGGGTATAAAATTTATCAAGCCAACCAAATTAGGCAGCATTTAGAGTCTGCAAGAAGCGTTGTTGACTTACATATTGAAAAATTAAGCAACAATTGGCATCACTTAAACAATTTTGAAATTCTAACTATTCAGTTAAAAGAATTTGAAAAATGGTACGATTTAGCTGTTGCACATCGTCAACCTTCTTTAATCATCATTCATGGTGTAGGAAAAGGAAAGTTAAAAGATGAAATTCATGAAATTTTAAAAACTAAAAAAGAAGTGAAAACATTTATCAATCAATATGACGGACGTTTTGGTTATGGTGCAACCGAAATATTTTTTAACTGGTAAATGTATTAGTTTTACACCGCTACAAATCCGCATTATCGTTCAAGAAATTGAAAAGGAAAGTCTGGACAGCATAGAGCAACTTACCGGTGAATAGCCGGCTTCTTACACAATAAGAAAGAGAAAGTGCCACAGAAAATAACCGCCTTTGCAAAAAGGTAAGGGTGAAAATGTAGGGTAAAAGCCTACAATAGCTTATAGTAATATACGTTATGGGTAAACCTTAAGTGCTGTAATGCCACGTATAGAAATGTAAGAGGGCTGCTCGTTCAAAGTGCTTAACGCACTACATTTCAGGGTAGGCAGCAACAGGTAAACAGTAATGTTTATCGTAGATAAATGATAATGTAAAAACAGAATCCGGCTTATGAGATTTGTAGTTTATTTTGCTTAAAAGATTTATCTAATAAAAAGTCAATCATTCAATTGAATGATTGACTTTTTATTGCAGTTATATTCTTAATTTATACTTTTCGCTTAATTGTGCAACCAATACTTTTACTTTCTTTCACTGTAATAGGTTTTCCCGATACTAATTCATCTATAGCTTCTTTTAAAAAAATACTTTTTACTTGTGTAGCATCGGCTGGATTATCATCAATTGCCCCTTTGTAAATGATAGTACCTTCTTTATTTAATAAAAATATTTCAGGTGTTCTAGTAGCTCCAAAAGCATTGGCAACTGCTGCATTTTCATCAACTACATAATAATAATTATAGCCTTGTGCTTTAGCATAATTCTTCATTGCTTCAAAAGAATCGTCAGCATTTCTTTGTGCTTCATTTGAGTTTAAAATAATTACACCTAATTTATTTTGAATTGCATAATTAGCAATACTTTTTGTTCGATCTTGATTTTTAATTACATAAGGGCAAGTATTGCAACTAAACATAACCAAAACACCATTAGCCATCATTGCATCTTTAATAGATACCATTTTACTGCTTACATCTTTCATTGTTTGCTCCGTTAACGGAGCTTTTGTGCCAATAGGTAGTGATTGTATATTTTTTTGTGCTAATAATTTACCAGCAAATATTCCTAAAAAGGAAAAAAATAAAATGCGTTTCATGCTTTCAAATTTAGTAAGTGAAAGTAGTTTAAAAAGAAAAATTCCTTTGTTAAAATTTGTCATGTAATAAATGAGAAAAATTATATTTTAATCGATTGAATTATTTTTATTAAATTTGAAAATGACATAAAGTAATTGCTTGTTTTTTGATACAATAAGCCCCTATTAATGAATGTGGTTTTTCTTGAACTCGTATTGCTAATCATAATTTTGATATTAATAAAATGTAAACATTGTTTGTATGAAAAAAATTCAACTTTCTCTATTTGTATTTGCTTTAATCGCACTTTCAACGAAAATTAAGGCACAGATTTTATTGTCGCAAGATTTTAATGCTTCAACTGTAGGAAGTACCTACATTGGTACAGAACAAAATCAGTTTGATTACATAGGTGTTTCTGCCCCTGCTGGTAATACAAGTGTATATTTTTCGAGTAATAAATTAACAATGCAGAGATATGGAGGTAATGCTGCTATTGTTAAATCTACCAATCTAAGTCCAACGCCTCCAAGTTTTTTGAAAATTAGATTTAAAATGAGCGTTCCGTTCAATTCTACACCTACATCAATTCCTTCAACCCAAGCATTTTTTTATGTAGGTAGTGGCTTAGTTGCTAGTGCTACAACAACTGGAGAGCTTGCTAATAACGGTAGTAGGCATAGTACCGTATTCATTGGTTTTGGTACTTCTGGAAAATTCTATTTAAGATCACCATCATTTACAAATAGTGATTCATTAACTGGAGAAAATGTTGTAACGTGGTTTATTAACAATAGTGGGGCTTCTGCTGATTATGCAGATCCAAATGGGGGTGTTTCTACAGTTGCAGATGATCAATCAGATCTTTGGGTTGGAAATGTTCGAATTTTCGCTGGAATGGCTGCACAAACGCCTTCTGTAGATTTAAATAATTTTAAACTTCTTTTTTCTGGTGCAAATGGTGGTGGTGGTGCTATTTCATTAGATGATATTGAAATTTCAACCGGTGTTACTGCCTTGCCAGTTAATTTATTATCTTTCACAGGCAAAGTTGTAAATAACAATGCTGTTCAGTTAGATTGGTCAACCGTTAATGAAACCAATAATAAATATTTCCAAATATTAAAGTCAACGAATGGGGTTAATTATAGTCCTATAGCAACGGTTAATGGAAATAACAATACTCAAACCAGTACCTATTCTTATACTGATAATAAGCCTAGTACCGGTACAAATTATTACCAATTAAAACAAGTTGATAACGATGGTAAATCAACCACTTTTAATACAGTAGCGGTACAAATTAAAAATACTGGTAACGCCAAGCTAAGAATTCTTTCTAACGCTGCTACTGAAATAAAAGTATCTGTTAATTTGCCAAAAGCTACTTATGGTTCTATTCGTTTGACAGATATTGATGGAAGAATGTTGTATCAAACTAATGGTAATTATAAAGAAGGTGAAAATGTACTTACAATACATGTAGCTAACCTTCAAACAAAAATATGTGTGTTACAATTTACAAATGCTGAAGAAAGTATAAGCTTGAAAATATTGAAATAATAGTTTTTCATATAGGTTTTAACGGTTTTACAGTTTTGTTAATAGGCCATCTCTTTTTCTAGAGATGGCCTATTTTTATATGGAACGATAAATAGCTAATCGTAGATCAATTTAGTTTTCATTCTATACATGATTTTTAGAAATATAAAATATAAATGTTCTATATATAAAACTGAAAGTTGTATTTTAAAATTTTATTGTTAAACTATCTAAACATTAAAGAAACGGGCATATTTTTTGGTAAGCACCTTGACAAATTAAAAATTCTAATTTGTACATGTACCTATTTAAAAAGTTCAAAGCATATTTTTTAGGTATACTATTGCTATTTGTAGCATGTTTTACAATTTTTAATATACAAACTGTACAAGCATCTTCAATAAACATATATATTGTAGAAGATGAGAGCATTTCAAAAGAGGTTGATCAACAAAATGTACCTTCAGCTCCAATAAAACACCCTAAACTCAAGTTTAAAAAAGTAATTCCATCAAAAAGATGGTCTGTTTCTACATACTCTTTCTATCGTCAAAATCTTGACATTTACATTTATATTCCATTATTATTGGGTATTTCACCCGGTATTTTTGTACCAATTTCTAGTAATTTCTCTAGCAGTTTACTTGCTTTTTTATCATTACATATCCTTATGTAATCGTATTACTTAGTCATCTATTTTATTTTTTTTAATTAAATTAAACGTAATAATGAAACAATTTTCATTGAGTTTTTGCATTGCATTATTGTTGATTAGTGGTTGTAAATCAAGTAATGAAGAAGTGGTTAGCACCAATAAAAAATTTCCAGTTGTACAATTACAAGCAATTGATACGGTATTACATAAAGATTATGTAGCAACCATTCAAGCCATTCAAAACATTGAGATAAGGGCTAGAATAAATGGTTATTTAGACGAAATTTTTGTTGATGAAGGTAAACCTGTAAAAAAAGGACAAGTACTATTTCAGCTAAATGCAGCTGAATTTAAAGCAGAAGTAGCAAAGGCCCAAGCCAATGTATTAATTACAAAAGCCGAAGCAAAGAAAGAAGAATTAGAACTTAGTAGAGTTCAATTATTAGTTGATAAAAAAGTGGTGAGTAATTCTGAGTTAGAATTAGCAAAAGCAAAGTTGAAAGCTGCTGAAGCTAAAGTAAAAGAGGCTCAATCGATGTTGAATAATGCACAAATCAAATTATCATACACTACTATCAAATCACCCTATGATGGTGTAATTGACAGATTACCCATGAAAAAGGGGTCATTAATTTCTGAAGGAACTTTACTAACTACTTTAAGTGATGCTCATAAAGTATATGCCTATTTTAATGTAAGCGAAGCAGAATACCTTGATTATAAAAAACGATTAGACGCAAAAAGGGTAGTGCATGACAATGAGGTGGATTTATTTCTAGCCGATGGAACCGTTTATAATCAAAAAGGACTTATTCAAACTATTGAGGCTGAAGTAAATCCTCAAACAGGTTCACTTGCTTTTAGAGCTGTTTTTAACAATAATAATCTCATGTTAAAACATGGCAGTTCAGGTACTGTTCGTTTGTATAGAGATGTATCTAATGCTATTTTAATTCCTCAAAAATCTGTTTTAGAAATTCAAGATAAAAACTATGTTTTTGTTGTTGATGGAAACAATAAAGTAAGTATGAGAAATTTCATTCCTAATACAAGAGTTAGCAACTATTACACTGTAAAATCTGGCTT
>JBMLQZ010000282.1:0-6402 GCA_049241285.1 Chitinophagaceae bacterium
AGGCAGATTGGAATAATAAAAGCCAATTTGTTGAAAGAACTGCTGCTTTGGATAAAAATAAGCCAGTATACATTTATTGTTTAGGTGGAGGAAGAAGTAGTGCAGCTGCTAAATGGCTTCAAAAAAATGGATTTACTACTTATAATTTGGTAGGAGGAATTAATGCATGGCAACAAGCTGCAAAACCAGTTGAAGGTAAAAAAATGGTTGAGCAAATGCCTGCTGCTAACTATACAAAATTGATTGAGTCTGCTGCTGTTGTTTTGGTAGATTTTGGTGCAGTTTGGTGCCCTCCTTGCAAAAAAATGGAACCTATAGTTGATAGTTTAACTGTTGCTCAACCTAAGCCATTTAAGTTGGTGAAAATTGATGGAGCAAATGAAACTGATTTGTGTAAACGAATGAATGTTGAAGCTTTTCCAACGTTTATTGTGTATAAAAATGGACATGAAGTTTGGCGTAAGCAAGGTATTGTTTCGGTAGAAGAATTCCTGAAAGTCTTATAGCTGATGAATGAAGTTTTTGTTGAAAGGCTGATGGATAGTAGCGTAAAACACGGTGAAGGTTAGTGCTTGGCTTTGTGCCGTATTTGAAGCGAATAGCCAGTACAGTAGTTGATGGGTTTGATGTAGCTGAAAGCCCCTACAATATTGCTTTTTGGAGTTTAATGATATAAGAAATTACAACACTCAACGCTATAATCCAATAAAATAATAGGAATACTTTTTTTGGGAAATGATGTTTAGAAGCCCAAGCATACACTGAAAAAATGAAGTATGCCATCATGGGAAATAAAGGTGGATACAAAACAAAACTTTCGATAAGTTTACCTTGTAATAATGCAATAAAACTGCTTTGAGCTCCACAACCTGGACAAGGTAAACGAGTAATTGATTTAAAAGGGCATGTAAGCTGATGCTCTATTAACCAATGTATAAACTGTTGATACATGCCTTGTAATTGTGGTTACAAATATATTGAATGAAGGGCTTGTGTTGTGGCTATAGATCCGTTTTCTGTTGGTGTAAGTTGTAATAAAAATTGTGGTTGTACTCCATCTTCTTTTCTGTGCGAAACATAAATAATTGCAGCGGTTGTTTCTTGTGCAATTTTATTGATAAATGCAATAATTAATTGAGCACTTGTGTCGTCTAAGCCTGCTGTTGGTTCGTCTAAAATCAACAATGGTGGGTGTTTTACCATTGCTCTTATAAGTAAAATTAAACGTTGATAACCGCTAGATAAAGTAGAAAAAACTTTGTTTTTTAAATGACCAATGTTGGCTGCTAATAACCACTCATTGGCCAATCTAATTTGTATTTCTGTAGGTTTGGTGTACAAGCCTATCGAATCGAAGAAACCTGCAATTACCATTTCTTCAACGGTATGTCTCGTTTTAAATAAATCTAACATAGCAGGAGTGAGGTAACCAATTTTTTCTTTGATTTCCCAAACGCTTTCACCTGTTCCTTTTTGCTTTCCAAATAGCCACAAATCTTTGCCATAAGCTTTTGGATTATCGCCTGTAATCATTGTGAGTAACGTGGTTTTTCCTGCACCGTTTGGTCCGCTCAATTGCCAAAATTCGCCACTATTCACCACCCAATTAATGTTGTTTACAATGGTTTTTTCTTCGTAGTTAACAGTTACATTTTTAAAAGCAATCAATGGATTTGGTTGAAGAGAAATGCTAACAATTGGAGCTGGTAATGGATGATTAAATGAAACTTTTGTTTGCTCTTGTTGTAGAATAAATGCTGTTAAATCATCAATGCCTTCTGTTATATTTTCTTGTAAAAAAATGCCTTTTGTAATAAATGGCAAACAATCGCTGCACCTACTAATAATTTGAATAAAAGTGGTGTGATGGGCATATTCTTGTAGCAAATGCAACAAGTAGCTTTGTGCTGTAATGTCTAAATTGTCATAAGGATTATCTAGAATAATGTAATCTGGTTTTTGAAGTAGCAGTAATTGAAGCAATGCTTTTTTTTGCTCTCCACTCGACATGGTTTGTAGCTTTTGCTTTGCTATAGGTGTTATTTCGCTGCTGCCATGTTTGTCTTCTTCTACAATCAACAATTGAATGGTTTGTGTAGAAAAAAGACATCCTTTTAATGTATTGAAAAATGCCAATTCACCCGTAGCCCTTTGTTGTAGCAGGTTTTGGATAAATAGATTTTTATTAGAAAGGTTATTGGTAAATACCACTAAATGGTTGGAAGAAAGCATGTACAATATAATAGGATGAATATAAAAAAGCGTTTGCAACCTATGGTTACAAACGCTTTAAAAATATGGTTACATTAATAAGCCCTTGCAAACAATACACGTTGTGTTGAAGGATTTCCTGTTAAAATACATTTACCAGATTCTAACTCGTTGTTTAATGGAATACAACGAATTGTTGCTTTGGTAAGTTCTTTAATTTTTTCTTCAGTTTCTGCTGAGCCATCCCAATGAGCAGCAATAAAACCAGCTTTTGTATCTAATAATTGCACAAATTCGTCCCAAGAATTAGCAGTTGTTATATGTTCGTTTCTAAATGCTAAGGCTTTTGCAAACATATTTTCTTGAATTTCAGCAAGCAAGTTTTGTGTAAAAGCTGCAATACCTTCTAAAGAAACGGCTTGCTTTGTTTTGGTATCTCTTCTTGCTACTTCAATTACGCCATTTTCTAAATCTCTTGCACCAATTGCTAGTCTTACAGGCACCCCTTGCATTTCATATTGAGCAAATTTCCAACCTGGTCTTGCATTGTCAGAATCGTCGTATTTTACTCTTATACCCAAAGCTTTTAGTTCTTGAATAATCGAATTTACTTTTTCAGAAATAATGGCTTTTTGTTCGTCGCCTTTATAAATTGGCACAATTACTACTTGTAATGGGGCAATTTTAGGTGGTAAAACCAAACCTTCATCATCGCTATGAGCCATTACCAATCCACCAATTAATCTAGTGCTAACACCCCAACTTGTTCCCCACACATAATCTAGTTTATTTTCTTTGTCAGAAAATTTTACATCGAAAGCTTTGGCAAAATTTTGACCTAAAAAGTGCGATGTTCCTGCTTGTAAAGCTTTTCCATCTTGCATTAATGCTTCTATACAAAAAGTTTCTTCTGCACCTGCAAAACGTTCGTTCGGACTTTTGATTCCTTTAATAACCGGTAAAGCCATATAGTTTTCAGCAAAATCGGCATAAACGTGTAGCATCTTTTCTGCTTCTTCCATTGCCTCTTGTTGTGTGGCATGTGCTGTATGTCCTTCTTGCCATAAAAATTCAGCCGTTCTTAAAAATAAACGTGTTCTCATTTCCCAACGAACCACATTTGCCCACTGATTTACTAAAATTGGTAAATCTCTGTAAGATTGAATCCAACCTTTATAAGTACTCCAAATGATTGCCTCACTTGTGGGTCTAACTACTAATTCCTCTTCTAATTTAGCTTCAGGGTCAACAATTAGTTTTCCTTTATTATTTGGGTCTGCTTTTAAGCGATAATGTGTAACAACAGCACACTCTTTTGCAAAACCTTCTGCATTTTTTTCTTCAGCTTCAAACAAGCTTTTAGGAACAAATAAAGGGAAGTATGCATTTTGATGACCAGTGTCTTTAAACATTTTATCAAGCACATCTCTCATATTTTCCCATAAACCAAAGCCGTAGGGCTTAATTACCATACAGCCTCTTACAGCACTGTAATCGGCCAATCCGCCTTTTATAATTAAATCGTTATACCATTGAGAATAATCTTGTTGTCTAGATGTAATTTCTTTACTCATTCAAAATTTCTTTGTGTTTCTTTTAACTAATAAATATTCTTTTCAACGTTGTACGGCAAAATATTTGTCGCTACAAAAAAAGAGGTTGCCGCCGCAAAAGTAGTAACTTCAAATTATCTAACATCTTCTAATATTGTGTTATGAAAACCTCATTTGTATCATGTATTGCATTATTTGTTTTTCTTTTCACTAGTTGTTCTAGTGTTTATAAAACCGGACAAACACCTGATGATGTATATTATTCTCCAGTTAGAGAAGGTGCTGTAGTAGAAAAAGAAGAAAGAAATATATCTAGAGATCCAGAAGACAGGTATTTAAGAATGAAGGTTGCCAATAGAAATAGATGGGGCGTTATTGACGATTTTAATTATTGGAATGATAGCAGATTTGATTATTGTAATAGATTTAATAATTGGGCATATACTTCTCCTTGGAATAATTATTTAGGATTTTATAATTACCATCCTAGTAGGTATGGTTGGGGTGGTTGGTACAATCCTGTTTATACAATTATTGGATATAAAAGTCCGGTAAATGCTAGTGGCTATTCTGCAAAAAGTAATTTATCAGCTTATCAAAACGGTAATTATAGTAATAATAATACCTATGTTACCGATCCTAAAACAGGGGTTAAAACTCCGGTTAACAATAACAATGGCCTTGGTAATTTAATTCGTAGAATAATTATTCCTGCATCATCAAATGGAAATGGTTCAAGCAATACATCAACAACCGTTGATAAGCCAGTAAGAACTTTTGAACCAAATACTTCAACGCAATCGAGTGCAGGTGGATCTAGTGGTGGTGTAAATAGCAAAGGTAGTAGTAGCTCATCATCACGTAAACCAAGAGGTTAATTATTACAGTTCTGTTTTTCTTTACTTCTATACGAATGAGGTTATAGAATATTATTTCCAATTCATACATATTCAATGAAAAAATATTACTTATTTATAGCATTACTTCACGTTGCTTTTATTGTAAAAGCACAATTGCCAGAAGAAGGTTTAAGGTCTGCATGGTTTACAGGAAATGGTACTGCAAGAAATATTGCTACTGGCGGTGTTATGGGGTCTTTAGGTGGCGATATTACGGCTGCACATGTTAACCCTGCAGGGTTGGGTTTATTTAAAACCAATGAGTTTGTAATAAGTCCTGGATTTCTATTAAATCAAAACAAGTTTGGTTATAGAGGAAAAGATACTACTAACAATAGGAATAGTTTTGTTTATGGAGCTACTGGTGTTATTTGGGGAAAGCCATTAAGATATAAAAACAGTAATGGATGGGTGAGTAATGCTTTTGCCATTTCTATTAATCAATTAGCTAGTTACAGAAATCGTATTCAATTCAGTGGGTTTAATAATTTGAGTTCTTTTTCTGAGCAATATTTAGAAGAACTTATTAGAGATAGAGCAGATACTAATGCCGCTTTAAGCAATTACATATTTGGTTCTTCTTTGGCATTTAGAACCTATTTAATTGATACTTTAAGAGCTGCTAATGGAAGTTTTGATGGATATCAAAGCCTTGTGCCTTTATCAACTGGCGTTAACCAATATTATGATGCAATAACAAGTGGCGGATATCATGAACTTGCTTTTTCCGCTGCTGGTAATATGGAAGACAAATTATATGTTGGGGCAAGTATAACTGTGCCAGTTATTGGATTTCAAAGACAACTTACTTATAGAGAAACTGATGCTACTAATAATCCTAATAATCAATTTGAATCGTTTACATTTTCTGAGTCATTTCGATCAACAGGAATTGGTATTGGTGCAAAAATGGGCTTTATTTATAAGCCTAAAGATTTTTGGAGATTGGGTGTAGCCATTCACACACCACAATTAATTGGCATGAGAGATGAATTACGTGCAAGTATGGTTACGAATACTGAATCTTATGCCGGTGTAGTTGCTGAATCTAGTAATGATTTAAACAGCGGTAATGCTGGAAAGAGAGAATACTTAATGATTACTCCTTATAGATTAATAGCTAGTGCTAGCTATGTATTTAGAGAAGTAAGTGATACAAGAAAACAAAGAGCTTTTATTAGTGCTGATATTGAATTTGTAAATTACAGAGGTGTTCGTTTTTCTGCATCTGACGAGTTTGTAGATGAAGGAATTAAAAGTTATTTAAGAACCCTAAATGAGACTGTTAAAAAAGTATACAAAGGAAATATCAATGCAAGAATTGGTGGTGAATTAAAATTGAATGTATTTATGATTAGAATGGGAGCTGCGTATTTTGGTAGTCCTTATGCTGATAAAACTTTAGGAGCAAATAGAATACTTGCTACCGGAGGTTTTGGCTATAGAAATCATGGAATATTTATTGACTTAAGTTATGCTCACAACTTTGTAAATGATGCACAATTTGCCTACAGATTAAACGATAAGCCAAATACATTTGCCAAACAACAAAGTAATATTGGCAACATTATGCTTACACTAGGATTTAAATTTTGATAGTAAGAGTCCGTTTAAAATTTATTCGCTGGTTTTCTTATGGCAATTTTTGGCTGCAACTTCGTTGAATTTTTCGCCTTAGGCGTTGGACTAGGGCTACAAAATTCGCCTCGTTTCGCTCAAAAATTGCTGCCTAATAAATT
>JBMLQZ010000283.1:0-3066 GCA_049241285.1 Chitinophagaceae bacterium
CTGTATCTACATGTTTTGCAGGTAAAGATTGAAGTGACCCATCTTTTAACCGATTAAACTGCATAAATACATTGTTCCAAATTTCTATTACTTGTGGATGATCGTTATTCACTAAAGTCTTTCCATCAACTAACAATCTTTCTTCATTGGGTCTACAATCAACATGAATTTCTGTACAGGGTCCACAAGGGCCGGTATCGCCCATTTCCCAAAAATTATCTTTTTTATTACCTAATAAAATTCTGTCTTCGGCTATGTATTTTTTCCATTCTTCAAAAGCTTCTTCATCTTTCTCTAATCCTTCTTTTGCATCACCCTCAAAAATGGTTACATACAATCTATCTTTATCTAACTTGTAAACTTCTGTTAACAATTCCCAACTCCAAGCAATTGCTTCTTTTTTAAAATAATCACCAAAGCTCCAATTGCCCAACATTTCAAACATGGTATGGTGATAGGTATCTACACCCACTTCTTCTAAATCGTTGTGTTTACCACTTACTCTCAAACATTTTTGTGTATCGGCAATTCTAGTAGTTTCAGATATTTTATTTCCTAAAAAATAATCTTTAAACTGATTCATACCTGCATTGGTAAACAATAAAGTAGGATCGTTTTTGATAACTATAGGAGCAGATGCAACAATTTGATGTTGCTTACTTTTGAAGAATGCTAAAAATTGTTCTCTAATCTCAGAACTCGTAATCATAAACTGCCAAAATTTAAAAATAGATTGAAGTAAGTTTAAAAATTATCTTTGACAACTTTTAAGGGCTGCAAAGTTAGGGTTTTGCAATCATGAATATGATAGTGATAGCTCTAATTGCAAGTATGGGCTTGCTTTTACAAATAAAACGCCTGCTACTGCTTTAATGAAGAGTTATTGAAAGCAAGATAAGATGAAAAAAATTAAATATTATTATAATACGCATACTTTAAAGTATGAAAAATTAGAAACACCTTTTCGTGTACAATTACTACGTGTTTTTGGTTTTATAGCAGCAGCTTTAGTTACTGCATTTATAATTGTAAGCATTGCATATCGTTACTTTCCTTCAACCAACGAAAAACGATTAATGCACCAAAATGCAAATTTGAAAGATGATTATATAGTACTTCAAGATAGAGTGCAACAACTTGAATTGCAAATGAAAGAGCTAGAAGATAGAGACAATATGGTTTATCGATCTATTTTTGAAGCCAATCCTATACCTGATAGTATTAGAATTCAGGAGATGGAAAAAACTAAAGAAGTTAACTTGGTACAGCAATTAAGTGAAGAAGATTTGATTGAGGGAATGAGATCGCAATTGAATAATCTTTCTCTGAGAATTGGATACATGGATAAGAGTTATAAAGAGATAGATGGAATGGTTAAGAATAAAGAAAAATTGTTAGCTGCTATACCTGCTATTCAACCCGTAAGTAATAAAAACTTAAATAGAATTGCAAGTGGTTTTGGATACAGAATTGATCCTGTATATAAAGTTACAAAGTTTCATGCAGGATTAGATTTTACAGCACCTCAAGGCACACCTATTTATGCAACTGCAGATGGAACAGTAAAAGAAGCTGGATTTAGTAGTGGAGGCTATGGAAACAATGTAGTAATTAATCATGGTTATGGTTACGAAACTTTATATGGCCACATGCTTCGTGTTAAAGCAAGACGTGGTGAATCTGTAAAACGTGGAGAAGTTATTGGTTATGTAGGAAATACAGGTAAAAGTACGGGTCCACATTGCCATTATGAAGTGCATAGATATGGACAACCCGTAGACCCTATTTATTATTTTTATAATGATATTAATCCAGCTCAATTTGACAGATTATTAAAGTTAGCAGCGAGTAGCAATCAAAGTTTCGATTAAACATATAGACCAATTTTTATGAACAAAAAAGTACGTGTACGTTTTGCACCGTCACCAACAGGTGGTTTGCATTTAGGTGGAATTAGAACTGTTTTATTCAATTATCTTTTTGCCAAAAAATATGGCGGTGATTTTGTATTAAGAATAGAAGATACCGATCAAAAAAGATTTGTAGAGGGTGCTGAAAATTATATTTTAGAAACTTTGAAATGGTGTGGAATGCACCCAGATGAGAGCCCAATACATGGTGGCAGTTTTGGACCATACAGACAAAGTGAAAGAAAGCCCTTATATAAACAGTATGCAGAAAAATTAATAGCTGAAGGAAAAGCTTATTACGCCTTTGATACGGCTGAAGAATTAGACGCAAAAAGAAAAGAAATTACCAACTTTCAATACAGCAATCATACAAGATTGCAAATGAAAAAC
Organism: Chitinophagaceae bacterium; assembly: GCA_049241285.1. Taxonomy (GTDB): domain Bacteria; phylum Bacteroidota; class Bacteroidia; order Chitinophagales; family Chitinophagaceae; genus Parasediminibacterium. Next base: position 2,301 of record JBMLQZ010000283.1, read on the forward strand.
TCATTAACACTTTCTGCTAATGAAGTAGCAACATTGTTGGCAGCAAATACACCTTATGTTGTAAGAATATTACTTCCAGAAAATGAAGATGTTCATTTTACTGATATGATAAGAGGTGATGTACATTTTAACACCAGTCAAGTTGATGATAAGGTTTTATTAAAAGCCGATGGAATGCCTACATATCATTTAGCTGTTGTGGTTGATGATTATTTAATGCAAATAACGCATGCATTTAGAGGCGAAGAATGGTTGCCAAGTGCACCTGTACACATTCTTCTTTGGAAATATTTGTTTGGCATTGAAAATATGCCTCAATGGGCACATTTACCTCTTATTTTAAAACCAGATGGAAATGGCAAACTAAGTAAAAGAGATGGAGAAAGATTGGGCTTTCCCGTTTTTGCAATGGATTGGAAAGATCCTAGAACAAATGAACAAACAACAGGATTTAGAGAAAGAGGTTTTTTACCAGAAGCATTTGTAAATATGCTTGCAGCTTTAGGATGGAATGATGGAAGTGGTCAAGAAATTTTTTCGATGGAAGAATTGATAGAAAAATTTACCATGGAAAGAGTGCATAAAGGTGGAGCAAAGTTTGATTTTGAAAAGGCTAAGTGGTATAATCATGAATGGATAAAAAAACATACTGCTACTCGTTTTTCAAAAGAAGTAATAGACATATTTAAACAGCATAATATCGAAATAAACGATATCGCTTATCTTGAAAAAGTAATAGAACTAGTGAAAGACAGATGTAGTTTAT
>JBMLQZ010000284.1:0-23879 GCA_049241285.1 Chitinophagaceae bacterium
AAAAGATATTGAAATAACAGCACTTGCTACAACATTTATCAACGATAAAATTACTTCAGTAGAAGATGCTTTACAAGGAGCTAGAGATATCATAGCAGAACAAATAAATGAAGATGCTTCAGTAAGGGCTAAGCTTAGAAAATTCTTTGAAGATACTGCTACATTACAAAGCAAAGTATTATCAGATAAAGAACAAGAAGCAATAAAATACAAAGATTATTTCGATTTTTCTGAACCTATACATAAGGTGCCTTCACATCGTATTTTGGCAGTCTTGAGGGGTTTTTTAGAAGGGTTTTTAAGAATGAGTATTGCTCCAATAGAAGAAGAAGCTATCGCAATTATTGAATCTATCTATATAAAAAATAGTTTGAACAGTAGTGTTGAACAAGTTAAAAAAGCCATTAAAGATGCTTATAAAAGATTGTTACAACCAAGCTTAGAAACAGAATTTAGAACTGCATTAAAAACGAAAGCAGATGAAGAAGCCATCGCAGTTTTTGCTGAAAATTTAAAACAATTATTGTTGAGCTCTCCATTAGGTAATAAAAGAGTTTTAGCAATAGATCCAGGATATAGAACTGGTTGTAAAGTGGTTTGTTTAGATGAACAAGGAGCTTTACAAACAACTAGTTTAATATATATTCATGAAGGAAATAAACAAACAGAAGCTGGATATATTATTAAAGATTTAGTGGCAAAATATGCAATTGAAACTATTGCCATTGGTGATGGTACAGCAGGAAGAGAAACAGAACAATTTATAAAATCGCTTCAGTTAAATATTCCAGTTTTTTTGGTGAATGAAGATGGCGCTTCTATTTACTCTGCTTCTGAAATTGCTAGGGAAGAATTTCCTGATTATGATATTACTGTAAGAGGCTCTGTAAGTATTGGCAGGCGTTTAATGGATCCTTTAGCTGAGTTGGTAAAAATAGATCCTAAAAGCATTGGTGTAGGACAATATCAACACGATGTAAATCAATTTCGTTTAAAAGAAAAACTAGATCAAACGGTTATTAGCTGTGTAAACCAAGTAGGTGTAAACCTAAATACTGCTAGTAAACATTTATTGAGTTATGTAAGTGGTATTGGCAGCACATTGGCCGAAAACATTATTAAACACAGAAATGAAATTGGTAAGTTTACTGATAGAAATCAATTACTAAAAGTGCCACGTTTAGGTGGAAAAGCGTTTGAACAATGTGCAGGCTTTTTAAGAATAAAAGATGGTAATAATCCTTTAGATGCAAGTGCTGTGCATCCTGAAGCGTATACCATAGTTGAACAAATTGCTAAAGACTTGCAAGTAAATGTGCAATCATTAATTGGAAATGAAACCTTATTAAAACAAGTTGAGCCAAAAAAATATATTACTGAACAAATTGGATCTTTAACCATTCAAGATGTTTTAAACGAATTAAAGAAACCAGGTTTAGACCCAAGAACAGAATTAGAACAATTTGAATTTGCAACCATCTACAAAATTGAGGATGTAAAAGAAGGAATGGTTGTACCAGGTGTTGTTACCAATATTACTCGTTTTGGAGCTTTTATAGATATTGGTGTAAAACAAGATGGTTTGGTACATGTAAGTGAAATTGCTCATCAATATATCACTGATCCAAACGAAGCATTGAAACTAAATGATAAAGTTCAAGTAAAAGTTTTGGAAGTAGATGTTGTAAGAAAAAGAATTGCTTTGTCAATTAAGCAAACGCAAGAAGCACCTACAGTAAAAAGAAGTGGTGGTTCAAAGCCAGTAAATCATCAACGTACACAAGCACCTCAACAAGATATGGGCAATATGAATATGAACGATGCCTTGAGTTTATTGAAAAAGAAGTTTGGTAAATAAATATTTGATAAAGGGTTTAGAAACATTGTTTTCTAAACCCTCTTAAATTAAAACTTGTACCTGTTGATTGATTCCTATTATAATCTTCTTTTCTTCCTCTAAAAGCTGTATTACACTCCATTTCTTTTCTTTATCAAACCCCTCAATATTTTGCAATAATTGCTCTACAGAAATATTGGGTATTTTTTTTGCTAAACTTAGTATTGCTTGTTCAAGTTGTACTATTACTTCTGTACTTAAAGCTATTTTCTTTTTTGCTAAACAGTTGTCACAAATGCCACAACTTCTTACTTGGTTATCGCCAAAATAAGCTGCCATAAATACGCTTCTACATGCATTATCTAAATGAATGTATTGTTGCATAGTATTCACTCTTTTTTGAAAAGATGCCTTTCTTTTAAGATAATTATCTTGACGAATATTTAAATATTTGGCTGATGCTCTATTCGTAGTAAAAAATATTTGAGGTGTATTTTTTTGAGGTATGTAATCTATAATCTGTAAACGATGAAGTTGGTGTAATTGTTCAATAACATTTGCATCTGTAGTTCTTATAATTTTGGCAATTTGTTTTTCAAAAATAGGTGTAGGATGATCGTAAATACCCGTATAACTTCTTAGTAAGCATTTAATAATAGGCTCTAGATTTGGATGAGATTTTTCTAAAAATTCTAACGATGATTTGTCTGTGGTAAATTGAACAGTTGAAGGTATAAATACAGATTCATTGAAGAAGAGTAATCCTTCTTGCTCTAATACTTTTATGGTATTGATTGTTAATATTAAATCTAGTTTGAAGTTTTTTATAAAAGTATACAAATCAAAATCGTAATAAATACCTTCTCCAATTCCTACAGGAATTTGAAGAAAATCTGCCAAAGATTGATAGATTTTTTTAATGGTTTCTATGGGTGGAAAACGTGAATCACTTAACTGATCTAAATATGCTATATCTAAAATATTATACAGCAAAACGGCGTATGCCATTTCTCCATCTCTTCCTGCTCTTCCTGCTTCTTGATAATAATTTTCTACACAATCAGTAACATCAAAATGAATAACAGTTCTTACGTTTGGTTTATCTATACCCATTCCAAAAGCATTGGTACAAACCATTACTCTTGTTGTGTTATGTAACCATTGTTGTTGCTTTATTACTCTATCTTCTTGTGTTAAACCAGCATGATAATAAGTAGCTTCAATACCATTTTGTTGTAATAATAAAGCCACTTCTTTTGTTTGCTTTCTATTTCTGCAATAAACAATACTACTTCCTGTAACATTGTTTAAAATGGTTACCAACTTATTTATTTTACTTTCTACTTTAAAAGCAGAAAATGAAAGTTTAGGTTTCTCGAAACTTTGTTTAAAAATTTCAACAGCCGATAGTTGTAACTTCTCAATTATGTCTTGTTGTACCAACGGTGTTGCAGAAGCTGTAAGTGCAATAATGGGTACACGTAAAAGTTGTTTCTGAATATTTTGTATACGTAAATAAGCTGGTCTAAAATCGTAGCCCCATTGACTAATACAATGTGCTTCGTCAACTGCAATTAAGCAAATATTTAGTTGATGTAAATAAGATTGAAATAGATGACTTTCTAGCCTTTCTGGAGAAACATATACAAATTTGTATTGCCCCTTTGATGTTTTTTCTAAAACCTCTTCTACGGCAAATTGCGTTAAACTGCTGTTGATGGTAATAGCAGGAATGCCCCTTTTATTTAAGTTTTCAACCTGATCGTTCATTAAAGCTATTAATGGAGAAATAACCAAACAAACACCATCCATTAACATTGCAGGAACTTGAAAACATAAAGATTTTCCACCACCTGTAGGTAGCAATGCTAATACATTTTTTTGCGATAAAACAGCTTCAATTATTGCCGATTGTTCGCCTCTAAATGAAGCATGTTTCCAGTATTGATGTAAAATATCAATAGCTTTTTTCATGATACCATGAAGATAAGGGGAGAATGATTTACTTGCTTAATTCAGCCTACTTCCATCTTCGTTCAAGAGCTAAACTAATTTGTATTAAACAGTTATTTTCTTCCAATTCAATCTTAAACTATTAATGGCAAGCACCACATCACTTAACCCCATAATTAATGCACCAGCTGTTGGTGTTAATAAACCAATTGCAGCAACAGGTATTGCTATAATATTGTAAAAAAATGCCCAAAATAAGTTGCCTTTTACGGTATTATAAGTGTGCTTGCCAAGTAGCATGGCAGCTGGTAATTTTTGTAAACCACTATTCATTAAAATTACCGATGAACTTTGAATAGCTAGTTGTGAAGCAGCACTTAAACTAATACTAATTGTTGCTTTTGCTAAAGCAGGTGCATCATTAATTCCATCACCAACCATAACAGTTGGGGCTACTTTACAAAGTGCTTCAATTGTTTGTAATTTTTGTGCAGGTGTTTGCTCAAAATAAATGGTTTCAATTCCCAACTTGTCCGCTATTTGTTTACACTTTACTTCATTATCGCCACTAAGTAAAATCGGTTTTATTTGTTGTTGTTTACAAAATTCAATAATGTCTTTTGCTTCTGGTCTTATTTCGTCTGTAATATCTAACCAACCAATTATAGAATCATTTTTAAGAACATATAAATGATGTAAGGGCTCTTTGATTTGAGTGCTAATTTTTGATGATCCAATTAAATACGTATTTCCATCTTTGTCAACGGCTTTCATACCTAAACCTTTCATTTCTTCTACTTGTTTCCATCGTTGAATTTGATTGGTTTTCCAAGCTGTGGCAATACTTTTTGCAATTGGATGATTCGAAAATTTTTCTATTGAATATACCAATTTTTTGAAGGCTTCTTCACTCTCTAAAGATGTTTCAAAAGCTTGAATGGTAAAGTTGCCTGTTGTTAAAGTACCTGTTTTGTCGAATACCATTTGCTTAATTTTTGCAAACAATTCCATGCTATCTGTTTTGGCATATAAAATACCATTTTTAGCAGCTCTACCTAATCCAACTGCAATAGCAGCAGGGGTGGCTAAGCCCATTGCACAAGGACAACTAATTACCAATACAGCAATACTTCTCATTAAGCTTTCGCCAAAACTTTCGTTGAAAAAAAAATAATTTACAATAATGGTTAGTACAGCAATTCCTAATACTAGTGGAACAAAAATGGCACTTATTTTATCTGCCAATTGTTGCATGGGAGGTTTATGATTTTGTGCTGCTTGCATTAATTGCACAATACCATTTAAAACAGTGTCTTTACCTGTAGCGGTAACATAGCATTTTACATTTCCGTTAGCTAAAACACTTCCACCAATTAATATGTCGCCTTGTTTTTTTAGTAATGGTAAACTTTCACCACTAATAATGGCTTCATTAACCAATGCTTCTCCACTCAATATTTTACAATCCATTGGCACTTGTTCGCCAGTTTTTACCAATATTAAGTCGCCCACTTTTAAAGCAATATTTTCAACAGAAAAAATATGTTCATTTTGCTCACTATCATAGGTAAGCATATTGGCCATTACTTTTTGATATTTTGTTAGTGCAGTTATGGCTTTTTGTGTTTTTTCAACCGAAAAGTCTTCCATCCAATTGCCTAAAAAAACAATGGTAATGATTGATGCCGCAGTTTCATAAAATATTTTGCTGTTATCTGCACCAATGGTTCCTATTAAACTATAAATAAAAGCTGCAAATGCACCCATAGCAATCAACACATTCATATTAGGTACTCCTTTACTAAGGCTTTTATAAGCACTTCTTCCAAAGTATTGCATTCCTACAACAAATACTGGTAAGCAAATGGCTAATTGAACCCAAGCATTATGTAAAAAATGTAAAACATGAATATTGGCACTCATTGTCCAATGACCAATCATTAACAGTAATGTAAAAGGAAAACAAAACCAAAATTTTTGTATGTAAGAATGTAAAAAAGGCTTTTTCTTAGGTGTTGAATTTGTTTGTTCATTTACCACATGATAGCCTAAATCTTCAATATTTTTTTGAGCTATAGATAAATCAACATCAGTTGCTTGTTTTTCAAACAAAACGTCTCCATTTAATGCATTTACTTGTACATTTTTCATACCTTGTTTTTCCAGTACTTTATGTACACTTAAAGCACAATTACTGCAAGTCATACCTTCCACTTTCCAACTAATCTTTTCCATAACTCAGTTTTTGTTCTTTACAAATTTACATAGCATAGCAAGCTAAATACTTATGATTTGGGAAGAATTTCTTTCATGTACTTACAAATTTTTTGTAATTATTTTCAATCTGTATATAATAATGAACATCTGCTTTACTAGTAATTTATGTAATGTTCAAATGTATCTTTACAATATGCAAATGGTATATCAATTAGCTGCTATTCAACAAGTGGTAGCACAAGTTTGGAAGGAGGGTAGTCATCAAAAAATTTGGTTATTTAAAGCCGAAATGGGTAGTGGTAAAACAACATTTATACATGCGTTGTGTAATTATTTACAAGTTACAGACATGGTTTCTAGCCCAACTTTTTCAATTATTAATGAATATAAAAGTGAGCAAATAGGCAGTATTTATCATATGGATTGGTATAGACTTAAAAATGCACAAGAAGCAATTGATGCAGGTGTAGAAGATATTTTATTACAAAATGTTTTTTGCTTTATAGAATGGCCAGAAAAAGCCCCTGAGATTATTCCAGATTCTTTTTTTACAATTGAATTACAATTTATTTCTACCAATGAAAGAAGGGTTGTTACTTATTAAACACAAATAAAACCTTGTGATACCTTAATTTTGAATAATCACTTACCACTGAAATTAAAACCGCAAAATTACAATGGCAACCAGCAAACCTTATATTGCTACTTCTTTTAGTTACGAAACTTTAGAAGAAACCCTTGATGTAAAACCACAGGGTGCTCAATTAGAAATTGGTATTCCAAAAGAATTTGCCTTTCAGGAAAATAGAATAGCACTTACGCCTGAAGCTGTAGGTGTGTTGGTAAGTAATGGACATAAAGTAATTGTTGAACATCAAGCAGGTATTGGTAGCCATTATACAGATAATGATTATTCTGAAGCAGGAGCTACCATTGTATACGATAAAGCATCAGTATACAAAGCACCCATGTTAATAAAAAGTGCTCCAGTTGTAGAGCAAGACATGGAGTTGTTGCAAATTAATCAAACCATTATTTCTCCTATACATCATTCTGCATTAAAAGCATGTATTGTAGAAAAAATGATGGAGAAAAAAATAACCGCTATTAGTTTCGAAAATTTAAAAGATGATAGTGGTACTTACCCTATTGTACGTAGTATGAGCGAAATTGCTGGAAGTGCACTCATGCTAATTGCAGGACAATATTTAAGCAGTTTCAATAAAGGAAAAGGTGTATTGCTAGGCAGTATAAGCGGTATTCCACCAACAAAAGTGGTAGTAGTTGGTGCTGGTATTGTTGGTGAAACTGCTACAAGAAATGCTTTAGCTTTAGGAGCTTCAGTAAAAGTGTTTGATAATAATGTGTACAGATTAAAGCAACTGCAAAATAACTTAGGACATAGGGTTTGGACAAGTGTTTTAGAACCAAGAATTTTAGCCAAACAGTTAAAAACTTGTGAGGTAGCAATTGGTGCATTAAGTAATGAGTCTGGTAGAGCACCTGTAGTAGTTACAGAGCAAATGGTTGCAGCCATGAGGCCAGGTAGTATTATTTTAGATGTTGCTATTGATAGAGGTGGTTGTTTTGAAACAAGCGAATTAACTAGTCACGAGAATCCTACGTTTGTAAAACATGGCGTTATTCATTATTGTGTTCCAAATATTCCTAGTGGCTTTGCAAGAACTGCCAGTCAAGCAATTAGTAATGTATTAATGCCTTTATTATTGAAAATAAGTGATGAAGGTGGTTTAGATGAAATGATTTGGCATAACTTACATTTACGAGAAGGCATTTACATGTTTAAAGGAGCATTAACCGATTTTTATATTAGTCAAAAATTCGACTTAAAATATACCGATTTAAACTTGTTAATTGCTAGTCGTAGGTAATAGAGGTAAATAATTAGCCGTTTGTTTTAACAAAACCTTTGGGCTGCTAAATTGCTTTTCTAGATTTACTATATATCTTTATTCAATCCAAAAAAAATACAATTATGGAAGGAAGAAAATATCGCATTTTATTGTGTGAAGATGATACCAACTTAGGAATGGTGTTGAAAAATTATTTAGAGTTGAACGATTATGAAGTAGTGCTTGAACGTGATGGAAGATTGGGTTTAGCTGCATTTCAAAGAGAGAAATTTGATATTTGTTTACTTGATGTAATGATGCCACATGTAGATGGTTTTACTTTAGCTGAAGATATTAGAGATATTGATGCAGAAGTGCCACTTTTCTTTTTAAGTGCTAAAACCATGAAAGATGATATTATTCAAGGTTATAAACTTGGTGCAGATGATTATATAACTAAGCCTTTTGATAGTGAGGTGTTGTTATTAAAAATTAAGGCTATTTTAAAACGTAATGAAGAAGAAACTATTTATAACGAAAATGTGCAGTTTGATTTGGGTATTTATCATTTTAATCCAAAGTTGAGAGAGTTGGTGCATAACGGAAAAACACAAACATTATCGCCAAAAGAAAATGATTTATTGAAGATGTTGGCTGAAAATAAAAATGATTTATTACCAAGAGATAAGGCTTTGAAAAAAATATGGGGTAGCGATACTTATTTTAATGGTAGAAGTATGGACGTGTACATTGCAAAACTGCGTAAATACTTAAAAGACGATGAAAAAATTGAAATAGTAAATATTCATGGAAATGGATTTAGACTAGTTGCTCCTTAAACTTTTTGTGGTTTTTTGATTGAAAAAAAGGGGAAATTAATGATTCATTAGTTTCCCCTTTTTTGTTGCATAATGTGCATAAGTACAAGTGTGCGACGCCTATGCAGCTGATGGATATTTAATAGCTGACTACCCAAAGAAATTAGCTAAATAGATTGGGCATTTTGCCTTCAAATGGTTTTTTACCCAAATGCTCGTAAGCTTTTGGAGTAACTTCTCTACCTCTTGGTGTACGCTGCATAAAACCTTCTTGAATTAAAAATGGTTCGTACACTTCTTCTAATGTACCTGGTTCTTCACCAACTGCAGTTGCAATGGTGGTTAACCCAACAGGGCCGCCTTTAAACTTTTCTATAATAGCAGATAAAATTCTATTATCCATTTCATCTAAGCCATGTTCATCTACATTCAATGCTTTTAGTGCATGTTGTGTAATGCCAATATCTATTTGTCCATCATTAAGCACCTGAGCAAAATCTCTTACTCTACGTAATAAACCATTTGCAATACGTGGTGTGCCTCTGCTTCGTCTGGCAATTTCATGCGATGCATCACTTGTAATAGTTGTGTTTAATATAGATGCACTTCTTTCAACAATACGTTGCAGTGTTTTTACATCGTAATATTCTAGTCTGGATTTTATGCCAAATCTTGAGAGTAAAGGTGCTGTAAGTAATCCACTTCTGGTAGTTGCCCCAACTAAAGTAAACGGATTGATATTAATTTGAATACTTCTTGCATTAGGACCAGTATCTATCATTATATCTATCCTAAAATCTTCCATTGCTGCGTATAAATATTCTTCAACAACAGTACTTAGTCTATGAATTTCATCAATAAACAAAACATCGTTAGGTTGTAAATTGGTAAGTAATCCTGCTAAATCGCCTGGTTTTTCTATAACAGGGCCACTAGTTTCTTTAATATTTACACCCAATTCATTTGCCACGATACGGCTAAGTGTTGTTTTACCTAAGCCTGGAGGGCCATGAAATAAAACATGATCTAATGCCTCGCCTCTAATTTTAGCTGCTTTTATAAAAATGAGTAAATTCTCTATTAATTGTGGTTGACCACTAAAATCGTTGATAGCTGCAGGACGTATGGTATTCTCAAACTCTTTTTCTGCACTACTTGTTGGGTCGGTATTTTGTAAATTAGGATTCGACATGTTTTCAAAAATAAACATTAAAACTATTGTAAAATAGTGATGCTTTAGAGTAATTTATGTAATAAAGTTGCTAATTGCATCATAGTTGATTAAATGCAAATAGTTTCATGTAAATAATTGTAAAAAAATGGGTTATAAAATAGTTGTGCTTACGCTTGTAATACTGTTTTCAATAACAAGTAATGCTCAAAATAATGTACAAGAATTTAATAAAGAATGGCAATTAATAGATTCATTAATTACGAAAAAAAACTTGCCAAAATCGGCTTTACAGCAGGTTAAATTGTTGTATGCAAAAGCGAAACAAAAGAAAGTAATTGCAGAGCAAATTAAATGTTTAATATACCAATTTCAGCTAGAAACAACAACAACCGAACAAGGGTTGAAAGAACAAATACAAGTATTACAAAAAGAATTAAATAGTGCCAATAACTTAGTACACAAAAGTTTGCTACATGCATTTATTGCTCATCAATACCTTGCTTATTTTGAAAATAATAGATGGAAAATTTATAATAGAAGCAATACAATAAATATTGTAAAAGACGATTTTACTACATGGAATAGTAAAGATTTTAACAGCGTTATTACCAATCATTATTTAATTGCTTTAGCACCTGTAGAAACATTAAAAACAGTTGCTACAAGTGCATTTGGAGCAATTGTAGAAAAGGGAACAGATTCTTTAGCTAGACCAACTTTATTTGATTTATTAGCCCATGCAGCATTGAGTTATTTTAAAACCGACGAAGCAAATATTCATCAAGCATCAAAAAAGTTTAGCATTAAACAACCAGCAGCATTAGAAACTATTGATGCATTTAACACAGCCAAATTTGTAATAACAGATTCTACTATTACACAATCTTATGTTTTAGGCATTTATCAGCAACTTTTTCAATTGCATCAAAACAATCATGCTGCATTGTTACCAATTAATAAAGAACGAATAGAGTGGGTATATCAATACGCTAATTTTATTAATAAAGATTCACTATATCAACTAGCTATTCAAGAGGTAATTCAAAAATTCTCAAAGCATGATGTTACTGCTGAGTATCAATTATTACTCGCTAAGTTTTTTTATACGAAGGCTAATGATTATAAACCTTTAACAGATACTTCAAATCGGTTTGCTCGTGTTAAAGCATTAAACATTATTGAGAATGCGTTACCACTTTACAACCCAAAATCTACAGGTTATTTACAATTGCTAGAACTTAAAAAAGATATTCTACAAAAACAACTGAATTTACAAATTGAAAAGGTAAATCCAATTCTTCAACCAAGTAGAGCGTTGGTAGAATTTAAAAATATTGATACGCTTTATTATAGAATTATCAATGTTCAACAAAACGATACCATACACTTTCTTCAATGGCAAAATCATTTTTGGAGTTATGCAAAGAAGCTACCTTTTCAAGAATCTGCTATTCAATTTTTGCCAGCAACTAATGACTATCAGTTACATAGTGTAGAGATAAAAATACCTGCTTTGCCTAATGGTAAATATGCTTTATTAAGTAGCAGCAGTAAATACTTTAATGATAGTATTGACCAAATGGCTATTACGTATTTTTATATTTCTGATCTAGCTTATTTTAAAAGTGGATTTAGTAACTATTATGTAGTGAACAGAATGAGTGGTAAACCAATTGAACAAGCAACTGTAATCATTTATAAAAGCCAACAAGATTACGAAAAAAGAAAGAACTACTTAACTAAGTTAGCTACAAAAACTACCAACGAAAATGGATTATTCAGTATAAAGGGATTAGCTAATAACAGCAATATTTCTTTTTTAATTGAAACCAAAGGAGACAGGCTGCATTTGCAAGAAACAGAATATGTGTACGTGCCTGATTATACACAAAAACCAAAACCAATAAAACAACTTGAAAAAGCTTTCTTTTTTACAGATAGAGCCATTTATAGACCAGGGCAAATGTTGTTTTTTAAAGGAATAATGATTGCAAAAAATTCAGTAAACGAACAATCTTCTATTCTTATAAAAAAAGATAGTATTACCGTTTATTTAAAAGATGTAAATGGAAAAAAGGTTGATAGCTTAAAATTAGTACAAAACAATTTTGGCTCATTCAGTGGTAAGTTTACGTTACCTACCAATACACTTACAGGATTATTTAGTTTATCGTTACCACAAGCATCTATGGGTAATGCAAGTTTTAGAGTAGAGCAATATAAGCGTCCAACTTTTTTGGTTGAGCTACATAAACCTACCAAAAGTTATCAATTAAATGATACTATAACTATTAAAGGCAACATTCAATCTTTAGCTGGTAATGTATTTAATAATGCACAAGTAAGTTATGTAATTCAAAGAAGTACGGTGCATAATCGAGAGCATTTTGGTAAATATGCTCCCTATCAAAAAGATGAGATTGCACAAGGGGTTACCACTTCAGATACACAAGGCAATTTTAATATTTCATTTATTGCTTTACCAGATGAAACAATGCCAGTAAATATTTTGCCTTCTTATCATTTTATTATTTCTACAAATGTTACAAGTTCAGGTGGTGAAACAAGATCTGCAAACACAAATATATTGGTGGCAAAACAGGCATTACAATTAAGTACTAACTTGTCAGAAAAAGAAGATGCTGATAGCCTAAAAAAAATAATAGTATATGCTAAAAACTTTGCAGGAATTAGTGAGAATGCAAGTGTGAAAATGCAATTGTTTGCATTACAACAACCTCAACGTATTGTAAGACAAAGGTTGTGGCATCAGCCAGATATGCATATTTATACAAGAAAAGAGTACGAAAAATTATTTCCAGAAGATGATTATGCAAATGATACAAAACCTACAGAATGGCCATATCAATTCAATGTTATAGATACCATATTGCAAACAAATAATACTAATGAATTTACATTCAAAAAGCCATTAGCTGTTGGTTATTATAAATTAGTATTACACACAACTGATAAATTTCATTTACCCATTCAGTATGAAAAAATTATTCAAATAACTAATAGTAAAGTATTTCCATCATTTGAATTGCAACATCAAAAAGCTATTGTTCAAAAAGTAAATCCATCAGAAAGTGCTGTATTTCTTACAGGGTCTGCTTATGAAAAAATATATGTTTTTCAACAAACCATAAGAGCGATAAATGATAGAGAAACTGTGCCAGATAGTTCAATTGTAGTAATGAGAAAACAAGGGTATGATTCCTTAATTTATAAGGTACTAGAAAAAGATAGAGGTGGTGTAAGCATTGCAGAAATTTTTATAAAAAATAATAGAGTATATACTACTACTTATGTTATTGATGTTCCTTACAATAACCATCAGTTACAAATAGCATATACTTCATATAGAAATAAAACTGAGCCAAATAGTAAAGAAACTTGGAAAGTAAGTGTTAAAGGAAGTAGGGGTGAGGCTGTAGCTGCTGAATTGTTAACGACCATGTATGATGCTTCATTAGATCAATTTGTAAAACATGATTTTGTAATTCCATCATTAACAAATTTACCTAGCTTTTCTCCTTCATGGCAGTATTATCAAGGGTTTGGTACAGAAGTGTCTCATGTTAAGAATAGCTACTACGAACATGTAATAGCCACAACTTGGTATGCTCAATTACATTTTGATTATGCCTATTTCATGCAAAAAAATTCAGGTCCATTTTATGCAGTTGTTGAAGAAGATTATAGTAAAGTATATGCTAGTTCTGTAAACGATGTAGCTGCTGTAGGTTATGGTACTCAAAAAGCAAAGAGAGAAGTCAGCACTGTAAATACTGAATTGAATACTGGTGAAAACGTTTCTATAAGAGGATACAATAGCATTACAGCAAATAACCAAGCTTTATTTATTGTAGATGGAGTAGAAATGGTTAATGAAATGGTACAATCATTAAACCCAGATGATATTCTTAATGTTGAAATAATTAACGATGCTACAATTATAGCAAAATATGGTACTAAAGCAGCCAATGGCATCATTAGAATTACCACAAAAAAATCTATACAAACACCTATAAAAGTTAGAACTAATTTTAATGAAACTGCTTTTTTCTTTCCTCAATTACAAGCAGATACTACAGGTACTTTTGCTTTTACTTTTACAATGCCAGAATCGTTAACCCAATGGAAATGGATAAGTTTGGCACATACAAAAGATGCCTCATTTGCTAATGCTTCTGCAACCATTCAAACACAAAAGAAATTGATGGTTCAAGGAAATGCACCACGTTTCATAAGAGAAGGCGATCAAATACATTTTACTGCATCTATTGCTAATGTAACCAATGATGAAATTACGGGTCAAGTAATGCTAGAATTGATGGATGCAAATACCAATACTTCTGTTGATGGTTGGTTTCAAAATGTGTTTCCTGTACAATATTTTACAGTTGCTGCTCAACAAACAAATACTATTCAATTTCCCATAAGTATTCCATTTAATTATAACAAGCCCTTATTATGGCGTTTAACTGCTATTTCAAAAAATGTAGATAAAGCAACTAATGAATCAATCACCTATAGTGATGGCGAAGAGAAGATAATTCCTATTTTTTCGAATAGGTTATTGGTTACAGAAACGTTACCGCTACAAATTATAAGCAATACAAAAAAAGACTTTGAATTTACCGCATTAAAAAATTTAAGTAACGAAAGCATTACGCATGAATCATTGACTGTAGAGTATACATCAAATCCTATTTGGAATGCCATAAAGGCTATTCCTTATTTAATGGAATATCCTTACGATTGTGCTGAACAAACGTTTAATAAATATTATGCAAATGCACTTTCGGCTTATTTGGTAAACAAATATCCTGCTATTCAAAAAGTAATGAAGGAATGGAAAAACAATTCAAAAGTTCCTACTTCTAACCTTGCTAATAATGAATCATTCAAACAAATATTATTGCAAGAAACACCTTGGGTTTTAGAAGCAGAAAGTGAAGCAGAGCAGCAAAAAAATATTGCCTTATTATTTGATGTGATAAAACTAGCAGAAAGTAACAAACGCAATCTTGATAAATTATTGCAAATGCAATTGCCAAGTGGTGGCTTTGCTTGGTTTAAAGGGGGTGTTGAAGATGAATTTATCACTAGATATATTTTAATTGGCTTAGCTAAGCTAAAAGCCTTACAAATACTACATTTTGAAGACAATGATAAATTAGCAATACTTATACATAATGCATTACGTTTTGTAGATAAACAGCAGTACTTAAGATTTCAAGATATAAGCAAAGTAGACCGAAAAAAATATCAACTATCTCAACAAGATATTTCGTATTTATTTATGCGTAGCTTTTATAATGATTATTCAAATCATCAAAAAGAAGCCTACAACTATTATTATGCTTTAGTTAAAAGAGATTGGGCAAAGCAAAATGTGTTTAATCAAGCATCTATTGCTTCTATTTTACTAAAGACTAATGAGCAAAATTTTGTCATCAAACAAATACTTCCTTCATTGTTAGAAAATGCTATTATTGATGAGCAGAATGCAACAGCTTACTGGATAAAACCATTCACCCATTTTTGGTTTGAAACTCCTGTAGAACATCAAAGTCAATTGATAAATACACTCACAGAAATTCAATCATTTGTTACAAATCCATTACTTAATAAAACTTTGCAGTATGCTAGAAATTGGTTAATTATTAATAAGCAAACCAATCATTGGAAAACTACTGTAGCAACTGCAGATGCTTGCTATGCTTTACTTTCAGCACCATTATCAAACATTGAATTTAAGCCACAGGTATCTATTAAAATGGCGAATACATGGATAACTGATGACACACTGCTTAAAAAAAGTATTGACGAAACTGGTTATTTTAAAAAGAGATTTGATGCAAGATTTGTTAAACCTGAAATGGGAAAAATTACTGTCATTAGCAATTCTAAATCATCTCCCAAAAATCAAATAAGTTATGGTGCTGTTTATTGGAAATATTTTGAAGATTTAGATAAAATTATTCCTTCAACAACGGCCTTATCTGTTACAAAACAATTATTTATTGAAAAGCAAACTATGAATGGAAAAGAATTGAAGGCCATACAAGATAAGGAGGAAGTAATGGTAGGAGATAAACTTGTGATTAGATTGATATTGCAAACAAATAAACCAATGGAGTATTTACATTTAAAAGATGATAGAGCTGCTAATATGGAACCTGTGAATGTATTAAGTACCTATAAATACCAAGATGGGCTTGGATATTATGAGGCAACAACAGATGGGGGCACCAATTTTTTCATTAATAGAATGGATAAAGGAACTTATGTATTTGAATATCCTGTATTTATTACTCATGCAGGTACCTTTAATGTTGGTGTTGCAACAATTCAATGTATGTATGCACCAGAATTTACTAGTCATTCAAAAGGAATTAAATTAGTTAGTATTGATAAAAAGATTACTAACTAATTTTCAATTATTACGAAAATAATTTCTGTTATATTGTTATTCGAAAAAAATTATCTGTGCAGCATTCTATTCATCAAGAAAAATACGATTACATCATTATAGGTCAAGGAATTTGTGGCACTTTTTTGTCGTACTATTTATTACAAAAAGGATGTAAGGTTATAGTAATAGATACATCCATTCATAATTCTGCTTCTAAGGTAGCAAGCGGCGTTATTAACCCTGTTACTGGTAGAAGAATTGTAAGAACTTGGATAATTGAAACATTAATGCCTTTTGCATTTGACGCTTATACTGCCATTGGTAATTTACTAGAGATTGATATTATTCAGCAAAAAAATATTATCGATTTTCATACAACACCACAAATGAAATTAGCATTTGAGGAAAGGCTTTTGCAAGAACAAGAATACTTGCACTTGCCTAACAATGAATCTAATTTTCAAGAATATTTTCATAGTTTTTTTGGTGCAGGAATTATAGCACCTTGCTATTGGATTGATATGGTGAAACTGCTTTCTACATGGAGAACTTACTTGCTTAATAGAAATATTTTATTAGAAACAAACTTCGATTATGCTGCATTATCGGTTAAAGCAAATGAAGTAATTTATGAATCGTTTAGTGCAGATAAAATACTATTTACAGATGGTTGTAATGGAACCATAAATCCCTATTTTCATCAATTGCCATTTGCTAAAAATAAAGGTGAGGCTTTAATAGTTTCTATTCCAAACTTACCTAAAAATCAATTGTACAAATTTGGCTTAAGTTTGGTGCATTGGAAAGATGATTTATGGTGGGTTGGATCTACTTATGAATGGAAATATGAAGATGTTTTACCAACAGAAGCCTTCAAGAAAAAAGTAATAGACTTATTACATACATGGCTTAAATTGCCTTTTACAATAATGGATCATTTTGCTGCTGAAAGGCCCGCCAATATTGAACGAAGACCGTTTGTAGGCTTGCATCCTACACATAAAAATGTGGGAATTTTAAACGGAATGGGAACCAAAGGTTGTTCCCTTGCACCTTATTTTGCAGAGCAACTAACCAATCATTTACTGTATCAAAAAGAAATTGATCCGTTAGCTAACGTACAGCGATTTTCAAAAATTTTGACTAGAACATTCTAGGTTTTATTATCTTTCGTTTTTGCACTTAAAAAACGAACTAATTTAGCATGAGTAATTCTTCTTCACAGGAGTCTAGTTATCTTATCCCCCTCCGTTACAGAAAAATGGAAAATTTGCACATTGTTTTCTGGTTATTTAAAGATGTAGCTTGGTGTATGTTTTGGAAGCCGTTAGGAATTTTAATGATTATTCCCACTTTAATTATTTCTGTAGTTATTGCTTGGAGAACAAGAATGTATGTATCAGAATTATGTCACAATTTGGCAATTAGTGTTTGGATTTCTGCCAACTCTTATTGGATGGTGAGTGAGTTTTTACATTTTGATGCAAAGCCTTTGTTTGGTGTGTATACGTATAAACATTTAGCAATAATTCCTTTTGTAATTGGCATTGGAATATTAGCATACTATTATTTGTACTATAAGCTTACAAATAAAGAAGAGCCAAGTTTTACTTAATTTTTTCGTTGCTCCATTTAAAATCATCATCCTTTATTTTCCATATAAATCCATCAATAATGTAATGGGTTATTTGTGGCAATGCTAATATTGGAACAATAATATTTAATACCGTTTTATCAATTGTTATTGGTGTAAAGTAAGTAAAAATGCTTAATCCATCTTTCCAGACAAACATATTCCAAAGTGCTTCCTCAAAATACGCCAATAGGAAAATGATGAGCAGAAAAATAAGGATACCCAGTTTGCTAAAAATTGTTTTTTGAAGAAAACTACTGTCTGTTTTTTTGGATCTTTTCTTCCCATCAATCCAAATTAACGCCATGTAAGGCACACCATGACTAATTACATTTAAAAGTGTAAATGCCATATCACCATTAAAATAAACTATACCGAAATACCAAGAGAGTATTGTTCCTGTTATTATCGCTATTCTTGGAGCATTCCAATACTTTATTTTTATGTATACAATTATTTCCTTAATAGCATACACAATCAAAGTAATTACGTATAATATCCATGAAATAGTGAGTAATATTTTCGATTGAAATATATAAAAATCTCCTTCAATAAACCAGTTAAAATTTCTTGGGCTATTCAAGTGCCAATAGATAATTGGAAAAAGCGTTGCTACATAAATAGTGATAGTATCTATATTTTTAAACCATTTATGTATTTGTTCTTTTCTGCTATAAATTCTCATAAATCCGTACTGCTGTCGTATAAAATGAAACACAGCTATGTATGCCAAAATTCTCCAAAAAAGTATACTGCTAAAAGAGTATATCATAATGGCTGTAACCGTTGCAAATAAAGGAATAGATAGTAAAATTTGTTTTTGTTTTGAATAGATTTGATTGTTGAAATACGTTCTATATAAAGTACTGTAAACATGTGCAACATCTATTAATAATACTAATATTACCCACCAAACTTCACTTAGTTCTGTATTATTTGAAAACAATTCTGGATAAATAGCGATAAACAATAAACACCCAAATGGAGGTAATAATATAAAAGCAATATCTACTATTGGCTTTCCTATCCAAGGTTGAAGTTTACTATTTATTTGATTCATTATTTAATTGTTCTATCACTTTTTTTGCTGCATGAATACCTTGATAAAATGCTTCCTCAAAAATGCTAATTCCTGCTAAGTCTGTATGAGCAAAATGAATTTTATTATTTATGGATTGTTGTAATTTTTTTCTGATATCACTATGTATTAAATTAGGTAACGGCTGTGCCATTGCATGCCCCCAAACCATAACATCTATCTGTTTTGTTGCATCTGCAATATTTGGATGCACTACTTTTAAATCGTTCATTACCAGATCTGCCCAATCTTCTTGTTTTTTGTCATAAGCATGCTGCCTTTCTGTAGTTGGTGCATGATTGGTTAATGGAAGATAATAGGTTAAATTATTACTACCTTTTGATTGAGTCAATAGTTGATGATTGGCTTTTATATACCCTAAAGATTCGCTATTGTATAAAACGTTATCCCAACTTAATGGAGCACCATTTCTCTCAACTAAATTTTCTGTATGTAAGTTGGCAACCATCCAAGGAACGTAGTGTAGTTTTTCGTTTATAATTGCATTTCGATATGTTTCATTTGGTAATAATTTTTTATTTACAAACTGAGGTGTAGCAAGTATTATTTGATTGGTTTGTATTGAATGAACTTGTTTAGAAACCGTATTGTAATAACGAACTTCAAGTTGTTGATTGTTAGAAATAATTTCTGTAGCTAATGCATTGTTTTGCATTTGTGTTTGCATGTTTTTTTTTCAATTCATTTACCAACCAAGCATTACCAGATGGCCAAGTAATTACATCATGTGATGAAGCGTTTGCAGCTATTCCTTTTCTAGCAGCAAAATAATGAATGCCTACCCATGCACTTATAATATTGTAGTTAGTGCCAAAATCATCTTTGGTACAATAATTTACATACCAATGTACATACTCACTATTAAAGTTTTTTTGAAGTAACCACTCTTTCATGGTAATAGTATCAAGAATAGTATACGTTTTGTCATTACTACTATTGTCAATAGGAATGGCAAATGCTTCTTTACCATCATTACCTCGTATTGTTTTATATGATTCCATCAATGCTAAAAAAGCTAATAGCTCTTGCTTATCTGCATCTTTTAAACCAATGTTAGGTATTAATCCATCTTGCCAAGTTCCATGAATATATAGTCGTTCTTGAGGGTCATGGCATAAATAATATTCATTTATAATGGGTAATCCTTTCTCATTGAAACCATTGATAACATTGCATTCTTGCAAAAAATCTAGATATTCTTGTAAACTATTATTTGGAATGGTAATATAATGAGCACCCCAAGAAAATGCAGAAGTTTCATTAGTGCCACAAGCTGCATTTCCACCCATCTGTTTATCTAAATCTAGTAATACAAAATCTTTAATGCCAGATTTATATAGCCATCTAGCAGCTGAAAGTCCACTAATGCCTCCACCAATAATTACCACTTGTTTTTCTATACTTGAAATGGGAGTTTGTTGTGGTTTGCCATTTCTAAGTATATGGCCAATTGCTGCAGAAGCACCTACAATTTTACCAGGAATTATTTTACGATTGTTACACGATTTTAAAATTGGTGTAATGCCGGCAATTGTAGCAGAAAGTTGAAGAAATCGACGTCTTTTCATTACTACAATATTTTATTGTTCCAAATATTTACCCCATTCTTCTTCAAAATAATTGACTAAAGCTTGATTGTTGAGTTTATTTATTGCTAGGCTTTCATGAGCTTTCATATCCTCAGGAAACTGAAGCATTTGTAGCATTACGTTAGGTGATAAATACTTAGTAGTAATAGGAAATTTTTGTGGAATTTGATATGGTTTGTGAGAAGCCATTACATAACCCCATTCTCCAAAAGATGGTACATAATTATGATAGGGCGTTGTTATAAAGCCAACAGATTTTAGCGTTTCACTTACACACCAAAAACTTTTAGGTGCTGCAAAAGGTGAAGTACTTTGTATTACAGCAAATCCATTTGCATGTAATGTTTTTTTCAATAGTTGATAAAAAGTAGTAGTATATAATTTACCAACAGAGAAATTTGAGGGGTCAGGAAAATCAATAATTACACAGTCAAACTGTTGATGGTTGTTTCTTAACCAGGTAAACGCATCTGCATTAATAACGGTTACTTTTTTATTCTTTAATGATTGATTGTTCAGGTTTATTAAAACTTCCTGTTGCGAAAAAAGCTTTGTCATTATAGGATCTAAATCAACCAAAACAACACTTTCAACAGCATCATATTTTAATATTTCTCTTACTGCCAATCCATCACCACCACCTAAAACCAGAATTTTTTTAGGGTTGTTAGAAGCTGTCATTGCAGGATGAACTAATGCTTCATGATATCTATATTCATCAGCAGAACTGAATTGTAAATTATTGTTTAAATACAACCGCATTTCTTTTTTACTTCTGGTAATTACTACTCGTTGGTAGGGTGAAGATGTTGCATAAACAATATGATCGTTATAAGCTATTGTTTCACTAAAACTCATCAATTTTTCAGCAAAAGCAAAAGCAACTACTTCTATCATTAAAACAATTACACCAGCAGAATAAATGCTTGTTGGTCTATTTATTTCTGTTTTAAACTTATGTAATAAATACAAACCAACTAATATGTTTAATATACCAAAGAATAGTGCAGTTCTTATTAATCCCAAATGTGGAACTAATATTAATGGAAAAATTAAAGAAGCTAATAAAGCACCAATATAATCGTAAGTAAATACTTTACTCACTAAATCTTTAAATGCTACTTTATCTTGTAAAATACGCATTAATAAAGGAATTTCAATACCCACTAAAATGCCAGTTAATAATACAAATGTGTATAGTATTAATCGAAAAGATGCAGCAATAGGAAAAACTAAAAATAATGTACCAGCACTACAGCCACCTACTAAACCTACTAATATTTCTATTTTTATAAACCATGCTAGTAAGTTGCCATTAATATACTTTGATAAATAAGAACCTATACCCATTGCAAATAGGTAAACACCAATAATAGTGCTAAATTGAGTAATGCTATCGCCTAACAAATAACTAGCTAAAGTACCTGCAACAAGTTCATATATTAAACCACATGTAGCAATAATAAATACTGCTACTAGCAAAAGTAACTGAGCGTTTTTTTGATGTTGCATGTAATTAAATTAGCCATGAATAGCTGAAGCAATGATAATAGCAATTGATAACATGAAAAACCCAGCTAAAACTGCTAGTGCCATATTTTGCTTTTCTAATATTTCTTGACGAATGTTGTGTTTTGGGGTAAGAAATTCTACTAATAAAAACACAATAAATAATACGGCTATTCCAATGCCAGAATATACAAGTGAACTGATGATGTATTGTTGCATAATTGTTGATTTTATAATTAATGATTGAAAATTATTTATGAGATCCTGGTCCACTAGCACTCCATTTTTCTTGTTGGTTTGAAGAGAAAATTCTCCAACCGGTAGCATCGGCATAAGCCAACCATACAATAAGTGCAGTACTAATTGCTATTAACCATTTTAATGGTTTTATATGATTGAATAATTGTAACATATTAATTTAAGCATTATAGTTATAAGGTGAAAATTCACTGTTGTTCCATCTTTGATACTCTATATATCTTCCATATAAATAATATCCTAAAGGTGCTATTAACAGTAATAACATTATAATGATGATGTTTTTATTCATCGAAACATCATTCGTTACTGTAAGTGTAAAATCATTAGGAGCTCTATATAAATCTGTACTCGATTGTAGTTTTAAATAATACGTTCCTTTTGGTAAACTACTTACGTATTCTCTGGTAGTTTTATCGCCTTCTTTCCAATATTCACCACTTTCATAACCACTATAATATTCTAATCCTAATGATACATTAAATTCTTCACCTGTTTTGATGTTTATTAATTGTACATCAACTGATAGCCAACTATTATCTAAAGGAGCTGTTACATCAAATGCTAGGTTACTTTTATTTTTTGTAAGCTCAAATTTTTCTGTAACTGTATTTACAGTTTTTGTAGAATCATTCAAATAATAATTCTGTTCAAAAACTACTTTTTCGTTTAAAGTTGCACCAATTATTAAATGTGTTATTAATGCAATTGCTATAATTATTGCAGTAAATATTTTAAGTGATAATACATTAACAGTTCCTCTTCGTTGAATGGCTCCAACACCAGTTGGTTGTGATAGCTTCACTTGAAAAGCTTCTTCAATATCTTTTTTATCTACATGCTCACCATAATACCAAGTGATGCCCTCTTTATCGCTTCTTTCTTGAATCCACATTTTTGGTGGAGCAATAAATTCCTCAACAGTAATTTCTTCATCGTTATAAATGTTATAAGGAAAACACCCTTTCGATTGAATAACTGTGTATTTGTATTTATTATAGATATCGAAAAATTGTTTGTTGTATTCAAATTGTTTAATGTTGCTTCTCTCTAAAATGGGTGTATCATTTTTTTCTTGTACCAAAATCCAATGGCCATTAAATTCACTAAGAAAGCAAAATCCTTGTTCCATATTCCATAAAACATACTCTTTCCATTTGCTTTTATATATGTTCTTTTCTTCTTTTTGAGCGTAACCAATTATCTCATAACTAATTCCATGAATAACCCCTTTTGAACCTATAGATAATGCAAATTGTTCAGATTTTTTGTTAGTGCCTCTTACTACTGCTTCTTTATTTTGTTTGATTTCATATTTTGTTTCACAATGTAAGCAACCAAAACTTTGGGTATATGGCCAAGCTTTTATTTCGTTTTTGCCATTACAATATAAACAGGATATTTCTACTGTTGTTAAAGCTTTGGTTGTGGTAGGTTCAAAACCCAAAGTTTGATAATTGGTGGGATGAACAGCATATGCAGTGAGTTCTTGTGACTTGCTTTGATGAAATT